>DASUIK010000144.1:0-7147 GCA_036279795.1 Burkholderiaceae bacterium
TTCCAGCCCGGTTTTTTCAGCCACGCGCGTCATGGAACCACCCTCTTTGGCAAGGTGGAACTCGAAATAGGCTTTTTCAAACCCGTCGCGGGCTTCACGCAGTGGCGCGTCCAGCTCAAAGCTCTGTACGCCCAGCGGACCAGCGGGAGCCACCGCCTCCACGTACACCGCGTGTGGCACCACCGGCGCACCCGGCGCATCCTGCGGGCCAGGCACCACAGCCCTGGTCGGGGCGGGTTTGGCCACCGTCTTGTTCAACCCCAACTCCACCGCCTTGAGCAGCTTCTGCATGGTGATGGGTTTTTCCAGGAAGGCCATGGCGCCAATGCGGGTGGCTTCGACCGCCGTGTCGATGGTGGCGTGCCCGCTCATCATGATCACGGGCATGTTGAGCAAACCGGTGCTGGACCACTCCTTCAGCAGGGTGACCCCATCGGTGTCGGGCATCCAGATGTCCAGCAGCACGAGATCGGGACGCTGCGCGGCACGCAGCGCCCGGGCCTGGGCCGCGTTTTCAGCCAGGTCCACGCTGTGCCCTTCGTCGTTCAAAATTTCGAACAACAAGTCGCGTATGCCCAACTCGTCGTCTACCACCAGTATGTTTGCCATGGCCGCGCGCGGATGTCCTCGCTGATGTTGTCAATTTGCAACTGCGAATGATACCGACACTTGTGCCCCCACCGTCCGCCCGTCGCTCATGCGGTTGCCGAGGTCGATGCGCCCCCCGTGTTCGTCCATGATTTTTTTGACCACCGCCAGGCCCAGTCCGGTGCCTTTGGTCTTGGTCGTCACATAAGGTTCGAAAGCGCGTTGCAGAATGTGGTCGGCGAAACCGCTGCCCTCGTCGGTGACGATGAGGCGCACCCAACGCCCCGAATCAGACCAGCGCGTGCGCAGTTGCACCACGCCGCCGCCAGGCGGGGTGGCATCCTGGGCGTTTTGCACCAGGTTATGAATCACCTGCCGCACCTGCTGGGGATCGGCCATCACGCTGGGGCAGCGTGGGTCCAGCTCATACTGTACCGGCACCGCTGCCTGGTCGTACAGCGAGAGGACATCGAGCACGAGGGCGTTCAGGTCCAGCGGTGCCAGTTGCGCGGCGGGCAAGCGCGCGTAGTCGCGGAACTCGTTGACCAACCGCTTCATGGCATCCACCTGATCCACGATGGTCTTGACCGACTTGTTGAGCACCGCCAGCTCGGGACCGCTGACCTTGTGCTCCAGCTTCATGGCCAGCCGCTCGGCCGACAACTGTATGGGCGTCAGCGGATTCTTGATCTCATGTGCCAGGCGCCGCGCCACCTCACCCCAGGCTTTGGAGCGCTGGGCCGAGATCATGTCGGAGACGTCATCGAACACCAGCAGGCGTTCGTTGTGCGGCAGGATAGCGCCGCGCGCGATCAGCGTGAGGTTGCTGCGCAGGTCCTCGGTCAGCGCGGCTTCCGCGCCGTCCACCGCCAGCTCAAACGACTGTTGCCAATGTCCCCCCTCGTGAGGGGTTTGCTCCGAAAGGAAACGCTCGAACTGGGCCATCACGCCCTGTCCAAACGCCTCCAGCCCCGGCACGGCCGCCAGCGGTTGGCCCAGGTGCAACGTGAGGCTGCGGTGCAGAATGCGCGCAGCGCCGGGGTTGACGCTGAGCATCGCGCCCTGCTCGTCCAGCACCACCACCCCCGCGGTCAGGTTGTCCAGTATGGTCTGCAGGTTGGCGCGCGCCGCGTCCACCTGCTCCAGGCCCCGCTGCACTTCGGCGCGGGCGTCTGCCAGGTCCTGGGTCATGTGCGCGAAGGTGCGTGTCAGCCCCGCGAGTTCGTCGCGTGCGGTCAGGGCAGCCTTGGGTCGCAGATCGCCTTTGGCCACTTCGCGCATGCCCTCTGCCAGCACCAGCAGCGGCCGCACCAGCTGGTTGCCCAGCAGCACCGCCAACAGCACTGCGCCAAACACCGCCAAAAACAGTGCCAGCGTCAGCGTGCCGATGTACATGCGGCGCAAACCCTGACGCGCCAAGGCCCGCTCCTGGTACTCGCGGTGCGCCGCCTGCACGGCCAAGGCATCGGCCACCAGCAAGGGCGACAAAGGCGCCACCACTTCGAGGTAGCGCAGTTCGCTGGCCAGACCCAGGGTCGACACGTTCACGAGTGCCAACGCTCGGATGCGGGCCACCTCGGAAGGCGGCGCGGGAGCGAAGGAAATGTCACCGCTGACCGAACCGTTGCCGCCCTCCTCCAGGCCCTCGACCGAGGCCAGTGCACGCTGGGCCCGGACATTGCGCAACAGGGCTGCCGGCGGACGCTCGGGCTTGAGGGAAAACCGTGAATCACCTGCGGCCGCGATGGCCTGCCCGCCCGAGCTCCACAAGATCACATCCTTGGCGCCCAATTGCTCGCGTATGCGCTCCAAAGCCAGGCCGGCACCGGCATTGCTGACCTCGGACAGCCCATTGGCAGCCACACGCGCCTTGGTGGCAAGGTCGTCGCTGAGCACATCCAGCGTGGTGCGCCCCAGGTTGAGGCCGGCGTTCAGAGCGGTTTCCACGCGCACATCGAACCAGCTCTCGATGGAGCGCGATACAAACTGGTAAGACACCGTGTAAATCAACAGCCCGGGCAGAAAACCCACCAGGCCAAAGATCAAGGCCAGCTTGACCAGCAACTGGCTGCCAAACTTCTTGCGCCGCATACGCAGCGTCAGGCGCACCACCACCCAGCCGATGACGGCCAGCAACACCGCCGCCACGGCGATGTTGATGCCAACCAGCCAACCGAAGTAGGTTTCGTACAGCACGCGGTTGTTGGTGGCCACGGTCAGCAGGAACAGCAGCACCATGACCACGCCGGCAACAAACACCAGACCGGTGCCCAAGGCCCAGCGCAGCGGCGCAGACTGGCGCCAGTGGGTGGGTGGTACGGGCGGCGGGGTCGCGTCCATCTGGCTCAGCGAGCATGCTCCGCAGGCACGTCCACGCCCGCCGGCGCGGCGCCATCGCTGCTTTCGGCACTGGCGGTGGTGCGCAGTTGGCGCGAGACATCGATGTTCCAGTCGGGCTGGTTGGCCATGCCGATCTGAAACGGACGGGGCAGTTGCGACAGGTCCAGGCGGAAACGGAAGGACACGCTGTAACGCTCGCCGTCCTCCAGCCGCGTGGCATCGGCGATGCGCCAACGCGCCAGCCGGCCCAGCGCCGAGACCGCCTCCGACAAGGTTTCGAAATTCTGGTGCAGCGCGTATTGCTGGTTGGTGGCGGCGCCAGCCGCCGCGCTCAATCGCCAGCGGCGCGTGAGCGGCTGGTAGGCCAGGCGCAGGGTGCGGGTGGCGCTGGCAATGCGCTTGTCCGTCCAGTACCAGCGCGGCTCGTACACCTCGGCGTGGTAGACGAAATACACCGGTACCGCCTTGAACAAGGCATCTTCCACCGCAGGTCCCAGCTCCAACGGCAGGCGGGCGGTGATGAACAAGCCATCTGTGCTGCGCTGCACGGCCACGGCGCCCTCGGCTGTTTCCTGGGCCCAGCCGGTCGCACAAGTCCACAGGCAAACCCAGCACAGCAGGACCTGGCGCCCCCAGGAGGCCAAGTGGTCAAGGCGCTGCCTTGTCCAGGCAGGCATAAAAGAAGCCGTCGTGCTCACCCGGGTCATTGTCGTTGAACTGCCCGCCAAGCCCCGCCAGGCCTGGCAACAAATGACCGGGCGCTGCGGTCGCACGGGCGTCAGTGTGGCGTTCTAGAAACGCTTTGACCTGATCGCTGCCTTCTGCCCGGAACACCGAACAGGTGGCATAGACCAGCCGCCCACCGGGGCGCAGCAATGGCCACAAGGCATCCAGCAAGACTCGCTGCTGCTCTGCGAGCTGGGCCACATCGCTCTCCCGCCGCAACCACCGCACGTCGGGGTGGCGCCGCACGATGCCGGAGGCAGTGCATGGCGCATCCAGCAAGATGGCGTCGAAGGGCACGCCATCCCACCAGTCGGCCGGCCGGGCGGCATCGGCATGGCGCACCTGTGCCGACAACCGCAGGCGGCGCAGGTTGTCGTGGATGCGCTCGCAACGCTGGGCGTCCTTGTCCAGCGCCAACACCGCCACGTCGGCATGTTCCAGCAGGTGGGCGGTTTTTCCGCCTGGCGCGGCGCAGGCATCCAGCACGCGTGCGGGCTGTCCGCCCTCAAGCTTGGCAAGCAACAAAGGGGCGGCCAACTGCGCCGCCAGGTCTTGCACCGACACATCGCCATCAGGAAAGCCGGGCAGGCGCTCCACCGGCACACCGCGCGCCAACAGCACGCCCACGTCACCCACCGCCCGGGCGGGTACGCCCACATCGCTCAAGCGCTGCAGATAGGCATCTCGGCTGCCGTGGCGGCGGTTGACGCGCAAGGCCATGGCACCGGGGCGGTTGTTGGCCGCCAAGATGGCCTCCCATTGCCCAGGGTGGTCTTGCTGCAATCGCCTAACCCACCAGCCGGGGTGGTTCCAGCGCGCTTCATCGCTGCGCGTGGCCTGCGCCAGCAGGGCCTGCGCCTCGCGCTGAAAGCGCCGGAGGCAGGCGTTGATGAAACCCGCCTGCGCCTGGGTGTCACGCGAGGTCTTGGCGGCCTGGACCGCCTGGCTCACCAGCGTGTGGGCTTCGTAGCGCGGTGCGTCGCCGTCCGCACACAGTTCGGGCATGAGAGCCAACGCCACCTGCAACAAAGCCCGCACCGCCGGCGCGGGCGCCCGTGTGGCCAGCAGGCGCAGCAGCGCCCCGCTCAGCCCTGCGTGGCGCAGGGCATGAAACGCCAGCGCCTGCACACCCGGGCGCAGGGCCGCCGCCACCTGCGGCAAGGCCTCTGAAAGCGACCGGCCGGCTTGAACTGCCAGCACGCAGCGGGCCGCATGCGCGAGTTGTTGGGAGAGAGCCGGCCCGTGGGGGACTTGGGCTAACGGGTCTGTTTGAGTCATGGCAATGCCACCAGGGGTTCCAGCGGAAAGAAGCCGAACACGCGGGCCAGCACCACGGTGGGAAACTGCGCCGTTGCGTCGTTGAAGACCTGCACTTGGTCGTTGTAGGCCAGCCGGGCAAATCCGATGCGATGCCGCGTTTCAGCCAACGCGTCGGCCAACTCGCGCACCCCGCCATCGTGCTGCAGTTCGGCGTGGTGCTCCACCAAGGCCAACACGCGCTGAAGGCTGCCCGCCAGCATTTGCTCGGCACCCGCGAGTGCCCCCAGTGGCCCGGCACGCAACGGGGCCACACGGGCCCGCTCCGCGGCCTCGCGGGCCTGGGCCCCTGCAGTTTGCAGCGCATCCAGGGCACCACTTTCCTGAGCCAACGGGCCAGTCACCACCTCGATCAACCGCGCGATCAGGTCGTGCCTACGACGGAGTTGTTCGTCCAGTTGGCCAAAAGCCGCACCGATGGCGTTCTTCAGGCGCACCAGGCGGTTGTAGGCGCCCACGACCCAGAACACCAGCACCGCGCTGGCCGCGATCAAAACCCAGAGCCCGGATGTCATGACGCTTGATCCTCGCAAGGAAACAAAAACAGCAACAAAAAAACGCCCCGGGCCGAACCCGGACCGGGGCGCTTTGGGTGGAGGCGCGCTGGCTTTATTCGCCGGCAGCGTTCTCGCTGGCAGCAGCCGCATCCGCCTGGTCGGCAGCGAGCTGCAGCGCATCGGCTTCGGCGATGGCGCGACGCTCTTCGTCGTCCATCTTCTCGCGCGCCTTGCGGGCGTCGTGGTAGGCCATGCCGGTACCGGCCGGGATCAGGCGACCCACGATCACGTTTTCCTTCAGGCCACGCAGCGGATCGCGCTTGCCCATGATGGCGGCTTCGGTCAGCACACGCGTGGTTTCTTGGAAGGACGCGGCGGAGATGAACGAGTCGGTGGACAGCGAGGCCTTGGTGATGCCCAGCAGCACGTTGCTGTAGGTGGCGGGGATCTTGCCCTCGGCCAGCAGCGCGTCGTTGGTGTTGAGGATCTCGCTGCGCTCGACCTGTTCACCGGCGATGTAGCTGGACTCGCCCACACTGTCGACGACCACACGGCGCAGCATCTGACGAACAATCACCTCGATGTGCTTGTCGTTTATCTTCACGCCCTGCAGGCGGTAGACGTCCTGCACTTCGTCGACGATGTAGCGGGCCAGCTCTTCCATGCCCAGCAGGCGCAGGATGTCCTGCGGATCGGCCGGACCGTCCACCACGCTTTCGCCCTTGTTGACCACCTGGCCTTCGTGCACCAGGATGTTCTTCTCCTTGGGCACCAAGTCTTCCCAGACCTTGCCGTCCGGATCGGTGATCTGCAGGCGGATCTTGCCCTTGGTCTCCTTGCCGAAAGACACGGTGCCGGTGAGTTCGGCCAGCACGCCCTTGTCCTTGGGACTGCGGGCTTCGAACAGTTCCGCCACACGCGGCAGACCGCCGGTGATGTCGCGGGTCTTCTGGCCTTCGACCGGAATACGCGCCAGCACCTCGCCGGGGCCCACGTCCTGACCGTCACGCACCTGGATCAGCGCGCCGACCTGGAAGCCGATGGTCACCGAGTGGTCGGTGCCAGGAATCTTCACCTCGTTGCCCTGGGCATCGATCAGCTTGACCTGCGGACGCACGACCTTGGCCGCGCCACGGCGCTTGGGATCGATCACCACCAGCGTGCTCAAGCCGGTGACATCGTCCACCTGCTTGGCCACGGTCAGGCCCTCTTCCACGTTCTCGAACTTCACCTGACCGGCGAATTCCGTGATGATGGGTCGGGTCAGCGGATCCCAGTTGGCCAGGATGGTGCCGGCCTTGATGGTCTGGTCGGCCTTGATCGACAAGATGGCGCCGTACGGCACCTTGTGGCGCTCACGCTCGCGACCGTGCTCATCGTGGATGATGATTTCGCCGGAACGGGAAATCACCACCAGCTCACCCTTGGTGTTGGTGACGTAGCGCATCGTGGTGTTGAAACCGATGATGCCGCTGGACTTGGCTTCCACGCTGGAGGCGATGGCCGCACGCGATGCCGCACCACCGATGTGGAAGGTGCGCATGGTCAGCTGGGTACCGGGTTCACCGATGGACTGGGCGGCGATCACACCCACCGCTTCGCCCATGTTCACCAGGCCGCCACGGCCCAGGTCGCGGCCGTAGCACTTGGCGCAGATGCCGAAGCGGGTTTCGCAGGTC
>DASUIK010000145.1:0-22757 GCA_036279795.1 Burkholderiaceae bacterium
GCCCATCACCCTGGTGGCCGCGCGCCCCATCGACGAGGCCATCAGCACGGCCGGTGGGGTGCGCTTGGAGGCGCTGGATGAGGGCTTGATGTTGGGCAGCCACCCCGGCGTATGCTGTGCCGGTGAAATGCTGGATTGGGAGGCGCCCACCGGGGGCTACCTGCTGAGCGCCTGCCTGGCCAGTGGCCGGGTGGCGGGTGAGGCGCTGCTGAGTTGGTGCGAACGACCGAACGCTGAATGAATAAGGTGACGAGCCTTGACCCCGGCACTGACTCCACAGTTAGGGCTGCTTGGTTCCCCACCTGACCCGGTTGGCCGCTTTGCCATGCGGGAAGGCCCGTCACCGCGTATTGTAGGCGACGCCGGGCCCCGTTTTGCCCAATGCGGCACCATAGAATCGATGCCCTATGTCCTACATCGTCCTGGCCCGCAAATACCGCCCCAAGAATTTCGCCGAAATGGTGGGGCAGGGCCATGTGGTGCAGGCTTTGGGCAATGCGCTCACCACACAGCGGCTGCACCACGCCTACCTGTTCACCGGTACACGCGGTGTGGGCAAGACCACGGTCTCGCGCATCCTGGCCAAGTCGCTCAACTGCGTGGGGCCTGACGGCAACGGCGGCATCACTGCCACGCCGTGTGGGGTGTGCCAGGCCTGCACCGACATCGACAGCGGCCGCTTTGTGGACTACACCGAGCTGGACGCGGCTTCGAACCGGGGTGTGGACGAGGTCCAGGCCCTGTTGGAGCAAGCGGTGTACAAGCCGGTGCAAGGGCGCTTCAAGGTCTTCATGATCGACGAAGTGCACATGCTCACCAACACCGCCTTCAACGCGATGCTGAAGACGCTGGAAGAGCCGCCCGAGTACCTCAAGTTCGTGCTGGCCACCACCGACCCGCAGAAGGTGCCGGTGACTGTGCTCAGCCGCTGCCTGCAGTTCAACCTGCGCCCCATGGCGCCCGAAACGGTGCTGGAGCACCTGACGCAGGTGCTGGCACAAGAAAACGTGGCCGCCGAACCCCAGGCCCTGCGTTTGCTGGCGCGCGCCGCGCGCGGCTCCATGCGCGATGCGCTGTCGCTGACCGACCAGGCCATCGCCTTTGGCGGTGGTCAGTTGCAGGAGGCCACCGTGCGCCAGATGCTGGGCGCGGTGGACCGCAGCCATGTGTTCGCACTCATCGACGCGTTGGCACTCGGCGACGGCGCGCAGGTGGTGCAGACTGTGGACACCTTGCGCTTCAATGGGTTCAGCGCCGCGTCCACGCTGGAGGAAATGACGGGTGTGCTGCAGCGCATGGCGGTGGCGCAGAACGTGCCCGCGCTCGCTGCGGCCGACAGCACCGACCCCGAGGCGCAAGAGGTGGCCCGCTTGGCCGGCCTGCTTCCCGCCGACGAAACCCAGTTGCTCTACAGCCTGTGCCTGCATGGGCGTGGCGAACTGGGCCTGGCACCCGACGAATACGCCGCGCTGACCATGGTGCTGTTGCGCCTGCTGGCCTTCAAGCCGGGGCGTGTGGCGCCAGCCAGGCCTGCGGGCGATTCGGCGGAAAAAAAAAGCCTGAAACCACCGCCTGAGCCCGCACGGCCGCCGCCGGCACCACCCGAGACGCCGGTGGCGACGGCGCTGCCGCCTTCCGCCACCATTCTTGTTTCGGAAGCGCCGGTGCAGGTGCCCGCACCAGCACCCGCACCGCCGGTCGCTGCGCCAGTGCCTCTGCCCGAGGTGACCACTGCCCAGGCGCCGGCACCCGTTTCTGTGCCTGTCTCGGACCCAACGCCGCCCGCCACGGCCAACCCAGGTGAGGCGGATTTTTGGTTTGACACCGTGATGGATCTGGTCAAGCGCGAGCTGGTGGCTGCACTGGTGCGCGAGCTGGCCTTGCAGTCGCAGTTGCTGGCGCGCGAGGGCAACACCTGGCGCCTGGTGGTGGACCGCGACACCCTCAACCAGCCGGGTACCCGTGATCGCCTGCAAACCGCACTGGCCGCGGCCGGCCACGCCGTCACGTTGGCGGTGAGCACCGGGCCGGTGTCCGACTCGGCCGCCCGCCGGCTGGCCGCTCAGGCTGCCGCTCGACAAAACGAAGCCGAAGCGGCGATGGCAGGTGACCCGTTCGTGCAGCAGCTCATGCGCGAATTTGGCGGCAAAATCGTGCCCGGCAGCGTGCGCCCTCTTTGATGCTCATCTGGCGCACGCCAGACACCCTTTTCGGTTTTTTTCGTTTCAACCAAGGAATTTCATGTTCAACAAAGGACAACTCGCCGGCCTCATGAAGCAGGCCCAGGCCATGCAGGACAACCTCAAGAAGGCCCAGGAAGAGCTGGCCCTGATTGAGGTGACCGGTGAGTCGGGGGCCGGCCTGGTCAAGGTGCTGATGACCTGCAAACACGACGTCAAGCGAGTCACCATCGACCCCAGCCTGCTGGCCGATGACAAGGACATGCTGGAGGATTTGGTGGCCGCCGCCTTCAACGCCGCCGTGCGCAAGGCCGAGGAAACCTCTGCCGAAAAAATGGGCAAACTGACCGCCGGTTTGCCACCCGGCATGAAGCTGCCGTTCTGATGCCAGTTCGTCTGCCCGCGTGAGCACCCTCGACGCGCTCACCAGCGCCTTGCGCTGCTTGCCCGGCGTCGGCGTCAAGTCGGCCCAGCGCATGGCTTACCACCTGATGCAGCACGACCGCAACGGCGCGCTGCAACTGGCGCAGGCCCTGCAAATGGCCGCACAGCAGGTGCGGCACTGCACGTTGTGCCACACCTTCACCGAAGATGAGGTTTGCAGCACCTGCGCCGACCCGCAGCGCAACCGCGGCCAGTTGTGTGTGGTGGAAACGCCGGCCGACCAGGCCGCGCTGGAGCGCACCGGCGCCTACAAGGGGCGCTACTTTGTGCTGATGGGCAAGCTCAGCCCTTTGGACGGCATCGGCCCCAAAGACATCGGGTTGCAAAAGCTGTTCGACCGCATCGCCGCCGACGGCGAGGACGCGGTGAGCGAACTGATTCTGGCCACCAACTTCACCGCCGAAGGTGAGGCAACCGCCCACGTGATTGCCCAGGCACTCAAGGGGCGCGGGGTGCACGTCACGCGGCTGGCGCGGGGCGTGCCAGTGGGCAGCGAACTCGAATACGTCGATCTGGGCACCATTGCCCACGCATTGGTCGACAGACGTTGACACGTCTGTTACCCCGCTCGGTGTAAACCCGCTTGGGACAGGACCCGATGCCCAAGGCTATGGGTGCTGAGTAGCATTTGGGTCAGTTTGACAATTTGCTGACCACTGGGTGTCCATGTTTGTTCCCACGCGCCGACAACTGCTGCAAGCGGCTGCACTCACCTCCTTGGCGGGGGCGGGGTGGTGCGCATTCGCGCAGGACAAACCCGAAAAGCCGCGCTTGACCATGGGCGTGGGTGGCAAGGCCGGCTTCTATTACTTGCCCCTCACCATCGCCGAGCAATTGGGTTACTTCAAGGCCGAAGGCCTGGAGGTCGATATCCGAGATTTCGACGGCGGTTCCCAAGCCCTCAAAGCGGCACAGGCGGGTGCGGTGGACGTGGTGTCGGGTGCGTACGAGCACACCATTGGCTTGCAGGCCCGCGGCCAGATGTACCAGGCATTCGTGTTGCAGGGGCGGGCGCCGCAGATCGCGATGGGCGTCTCGCCCAAAACCCTGCCTCATTATCGGCAGCTGTCCGACCTCAAGGGGCGGCGCATAGGGGTCTCTGCGCCGGGTTCCTCCACCAACATGGTGGCCAACCTGGTGTTGGCACGCGCCGGCATACGCCCACAGGATGTGCAGTTCGTGGGCGTGGGTACCTCGGCGGGCGCTCTGAGGGCGTTTCGCATGGGCGAGATTGATGCGCTGAGCAACATCGATCCGGTGATGACGTTACTGGAGAAAAGCGGCGAGATCCGCATCGTCTCCGACACCCGCACCCTCAAAGGCACCAAGGACGTGTTCGGCGGCCCCATGCCGGCGGCGTGCCTGTACGCCTCTCAGGCCTTCATCGACCGCCACCCGCAGACCTGCCAGGCCCTGGCCAACGGGGTGGTCCACGCCCTCAAGTGGCTGCAAACCGCCGGGCCATCCGACATCATCAATGCCGTGCCCGAAAGCTACATGCTCGGTGACCGGGGTTTGTACCTGGCGGCGTTCAACAAGGTGCGCGATGCCTTGGCCGTCGATGGCCTCATGCCCGAAGCAGGGCCGCCGACCGCCTTGCGCTCGCTCGCGCTGGTGGACGAGCTGGTGCGCGTTGACCGCATCGATCTCGCGCGCACCTTCACCAACCAGTTTGCACAACGCGCCAAGCTGAAGTACCGCGCGTGACGGTCCGCGCTTGGCTCAGCGTGCAGCCACTTTGTTGCGCTTGGCAGACGATTTGGCGGTGGGCTTGGCTGCAGCGACCCGCTTGGTGGTTTTGTTGTTGGCCTTGGCAGCGGGGGCGGTGTTGGCGCGGGCCACGCTGGTGGCTTGGCGCTGCGGCAGCATCAGCGCGAGCGATTGCCCGGCTTTCAGGGGTGAGTTGATGCTGATGCGGTTCCACTCCGCCACGCTGGTGGCGCTCACGCCGTAGCGGCGAGCCAGCGTCATCACGTTGTCGCCCTTGCGGCTGCGCACCATGGTGCGTTTGAGGATGACCTCGGGTTGCAGCAGCAATTGGGCGTTGTCGGCCACATGTTCGGGCACGTCGGCGTTGTTCCGGCCGTTGCGGTGCACCAACAGCGTCGCGCCCTGGCGCACCAGCATCCGCGGCGGGATGTTGTTGACGCGGCGCAGCTCCGCCTCGCTCATCCCCAGGCGCTCGGCCGCCACAGCGGGGCTCATGGTGGATGGGGCGGTCCATGCGGTCCAGGTGGCCAGAGGTCCGGGGTGCGATTGCAATTTGCGCTGGAACTCGGCCGCGTTGTCCCAGGGCAGCAGCACGTGGGGTGTGCCAGAGGACATGATGACCGGCTTGTTCAGCGAGGGGTTGAGCGCGCGGAAGTCGCTTTCGTCCACATTGGCCAGGCGCGCCACGACGGCCACGTCGATGTCGCGTTCGATGGGCACCGAATCGAAGAAGGGGTGGTTGCCGATCAGGGGCAGGGTGGTGTTGAAACGCTGTGGCTGGGCCACGATGTTTTTCACCGCTTGCAGCTTGGGCACGTAATACCGGGTTTCGTTCGGCATGTTCAGGTCGAGGTAGCCGGTGGGCTTGCCCTCGCGCTGGTTGCGCGTGATGGCCCGGTTCACATTGCCCTGGCCCCAGTTGTAGGCGGCCAGAGCCAAGTGCCAGTCGCCGAAGCGTTTGTACAGCTGCTGCAGATAGTCCAGTGCGGCGCGGGTGGAGGCCAACACGTCGCGGCGGTCGTCGCGGAACATGTTCTGCTTGAGGTCGAAGGACTCACCGGTGGCCGGCATGAACTGCCACATGCCGGCCGCGCGCGCACTGGAGACAGCGTTGGGGTTGAAGGCGCTTTCGATGTAGGGCAGCAGCGCCAGCTCCAGGGGCATGTCGCGCCGCTCCAGTTCCTCGACGATGTGGAACAGGTATTTGCTGGAGCGCTCGGTCATGCGCTGGATGTAGTCAGGCCGGCTCGCGTACCACTGCTCACGGTCCTGGACGAGGTCGGTTTCCAGATCGGGCATGGCGAAGCCACGGCGGATGCGCTCCCACAGGTCGGCGGGGGCGGCCAGAGTGGCCACGTCGGCGCCGCTGCCGGGTGTTTTGACGGCCAGCTCCGTCAGTGGACCGGCCGGCACAACGGCTGTTCTTGAGGGGGCGGATTGTGCGCCGGTGGCGGCAGGCGCCTTGGCGGTTGAGGTGCTGGGGAGTGAGGCAGGGGTGCTGGCGCAACCGGCGAGCACGGCGCTCAGCAGGATGGCCAGCCAGGAAAGTGTTCGGGACATCAGAAAACGTTTTTCCATTCGCGCAAGGCGGCGAACACGCCGGTGTCGTCCAGAGTACGCTGGCCGGTGTGCCGTTTGACGGCGCCGGCCACGTCGGGGTGGCGACTGCGCAAGAAAGGGTTGATGGTCAATTCCAGCCCCATGGAGCTGGGCAGGGTGGGAAGGTTCCGTTGCCGCAGGCTTTCGCACTGCGAAGCGTAGGCGGCGAGGGCTTGATTATCGGGCTCCACGGCGCGGGCAAACCGCAGGTTGGACAAGGTGTACTCGTGGGTGCAGCACACGCGGGTGTGGGCGGGCAGGGCGGACAGGCGGTCCAGCGAGTCCAGCATCTGGGCCGGCGTGCCCTCGAACAGCCGACCGCAGCCGCCCGAAAACAGGGTGTCCCCGCAGAACAGCAGAGGTGTGCCGTCCACGTCGGCACAGTGGTAGGCGATGTGGCCAGCCGTGTGCCCGGGCACGTGCATGACCTTGAACGAGAAGCCCAGTGCGGTCACGGTGTCGCCCTCGTCCAGCCGCGTCAGCGGTTCGGGCATCGGCTCGGCCACCGGGCCGTAAACCACCGCACCGGTGGCGGCGCGCAGCTCGGCCACACCCCCGGTGTGGTCGGCATGGTGGTGGGTGATGAGGATGGCGGCCAACGTCAGCCCGTGTTCGCGCAGGTAGGCCATCACGCCTTGCGCTTCGCCGGGGTCCACCACCAGGGCCTGGGTGCCGTTGTGCAACGACCAGATGTAGTTGTCAGAGAAGGCGGGAATGGGGTGCAGGGTGTGGGCCATGATCGGTGGGACCGTTGAACTGACTGCGACCGCAGCTTGAGGGCAAAACCAGAACTTTACCTCGCCCGGACACTCGCCGCGCCAGCGTTTACCATCGGACACCCTTGTTCGCCCCCATCCCCTTGACCCAACCGGACAACTCCCTTTCTTCCAGCGCCGCTGGTATTGCCGACTGGCTGCAAACGCCACCGGGGCGGTACATGCTCGCCTGGGAACAGGCCCAGTTTGCTGCTGCCGTGGCCGACATGTTCGGGTTCCACGCGGTGCAGTTGGGCCTGCCCGAGCTCGACACGCTGGAAGCCAACCGAATGCCCCACCGCTGGCTGGGCCTGCCCGAGACCGAATTGCCCTGGGTGGAGTCGACCGGACCGGGTCAAGCAGAACCCTGGCCAGCGCTGCAACGCTGGGCGTTTGTGACCCATGCTGCCGCGCTGCCATTCCCGGCTGCCAGCCTGGACCTGCTGGTGTTGCCCCACACCCTGGAGCTCAGCGCCGACCCGCACGCCGTGCTGCGCGAGGTGGAGCGTGTGTTGGTGCCCGAGGGTCGGGTGGTGATCTCCGGCCTCAACCCGCTCAGCCTGTGGGGTGCGCGTCAGGCGCGTGCCCACCTGTGCGCCCGGCTGGGTCTGTCGGTCTTGGGGGCCTCGCGCCTATACCTGCCGGAGGCGGGCGAGTTCATCGGCCATTGGCGCTTGCGCGACTGGCTCCGCCTGCTGAGTTTTGAAGTGGAAAGCTGCCAGTTCGGTGCCTACCGCCCCGCCGTGCGCACCGACAAATGGCTTCAGCGCTGGGCCTGGATCGAAGGGGTGGGCGCCCGTTGGTGGCCCATTCTGGGGGCTGTGTATTTCATCACCGCCGTCAAGCGGGTGCGAGGCATGCACGTCCTCGGGCCGGCATGGCAGCCGCGCCGCGCCGCGGCGGCTGCCCCCGTCACAGCTGCTCGTCACACCCACAACACGTCTCACTTTTCACACAGGATTCCCGATTGAGCACCCCCAGCATGAACACCGTGACGATCTACACCGATGGCGCCTGCAAAGGCAACCCTGGCCCCGGCGGCTGGGGTGTTTTGCTGAGCGCAGGCGCCACGGAAAAGGAGTTGTTCGGTGGCGAACGCGAAACCACCAACAACCGCATGGAGCTGACCGCCGTGATCGAGGGTCTGAGCGCACTCAAGCGGCCATGTGTGGTGCACCTGTACTTGGACAGCGAATACGTGCGCAAAGGCATCACGGAATGGATTCATGGCTGGAAGGCCAAGGGTTGGAAAACGGCGGCCAAACAGCCGGTGAAAAACGCTGACCTGTGGCAGAAGCTGGACAGTCTGGTGCACCAAGGCGTGCACCAGATCCATTGGCATTGGGTCAAGGGCCACGCGGGTGACCCAGGCAACGAGCGGGCGGATGCGTTGGCCAACCGAGGTGTGCCCGGGCGCTGACTGCCAGACCCTGACACAGCGGGTAAACCTGATGTAAAGCCGGGGGACTTTGCCGCCCTTGCTGCACTGCGAAATACGCCGCTGCTACATTGACACGAAGTAACAATTTAGACGAGACGGCTCATGGCGAACAAAGTGATGGTCTGGGTGTTGGCGGGCGCGGGCTTGGCGCTGGCTTCGGGCGGTGCCTGGTGGCTGCAACAGCCGGGCAAGGGCCCTGCGGCCGAGAAGCCCGGCGCTACACCCGCGTCCTCGGGGCCGGCCGGCGCGGCGGGCGGGGCCCGCCCTGGTGGGCCCGGCGGTGCAGGCGGTGTTCCGGGCGTCGAGGTGGCCAAGGTCAAGACCATGCCGCTGCAGGATGACGCACAGGCCGTGGGCAGTCTCAAGTCGCGTCAGAGCGTGGTGCTGCGGCCCGAGGTGGCCGGGCGGGTGGCCGAACTCGCCTTCGCCGATGGGGCCCGGGTGCGCAAGGGTCAGCTCCTGCTGCGCCTGGACGACACCCTGCAAAAAGCCGAACTGAGCCAGGCAGAGGCGCAACTCTCCATCGCGCGAGCCAACCTCAAGCGGAACCAGGAATTGGTGGCCGAAAACTTCGTGGCCCAGCGCGTGCTGGACGAAAGCCGGGCCAGCCTGCAGGTGGCTGAGGCCCAGGTGGCCCTGGCCCAGGCGCGCCTTGGCCGCATGCGCATCGTGGCACCGTTTGACGGCACGGTGGGTATCCGCACCGTCAACCTGGGCGACTACGTGAAGGACGGTGCCGACCTCGTCAACCTCGAAGACACCTCCACGCTGTACGTGGACTTCCGCATGCCCGAGCGTTACCAAGGGCAGCTGGCCGTGGGGCAGGCTGTGAAGGTGCAGATCGACGCCTTGCCCGGGCGCGACTTCACCGCCAAGGTGCAGGCGCTGGACCCCTTGGTGGACGCCAATGGCCGCTCGGTGCTGGTGCGGGCGGCCATGGTGCCTGCCGCTGGTGCCACCTTGCGCCCGGGCATGTTTGCCCGCGTGACCACGGTGTTCTCGGTCAACGACGCCGCCCTGGTGGTGCCCGAAGAGGCCATCGTGCCCCAGGGCAACCGGCAGTTGGTGTTCAAGCTGGCCTCGGAAGGTGAGGGCGAAGCCGCCAAAACGGTGGTCCGGCGCACCGAAGTGCAGCTGGGCGCGCGGCGTGGCTCGCAGGTGCAGATCGTCAGCGGCCTGAGCGAAGGCGACACCGTGGTGGTGGCGGGGCAGCAGCGTCTGCAGCGCGACGGCATGGCGGTGCGGGTGGTGGACATGAACAAGGCCGGCGGCAGCAAGCCCGGCGGCGGCAAACCCGCAGCCACCCAGCCAGCCGAGGGCGCGCCCAAGGCTGAAGCACCGACCGCACGCTGAGCGCTTGAGACCGAATCCAGAGGCTCCCCATGCAACTGCCTGAAATTTCCATCCGCCGCCCGGTGTTTGCCTCGGTGCTGTCGCTGCTCATCCTGCTGGTGGGCTGGGTGTCGTTCAACAACCTCACCGTGCGCGAATACCCCAAGATCGACGAGCCCACGGTGACGGTGAGCACCCGGTTCGTGGGCGCTTCCAGCGAGGTGGTGGAGTCGCAAGTGTCCAAGGTGCTGGAGGACTCGCTCGCCGGTATTGAAGGGGTGGACGTCATCACCTCCATCAGCCGGCAGGAGCAAAGCCAGATCACGGTGCGCTTCAAGCTGGAGCGCGACCCCGACTCCGCCGCTGCCGACGTGCGCGACAAGACCAGCCGCGTGCGCCAGCGCCTGCCCCAGGGCATCGACGAGCCGGTGATTGCCAAGGTAGAGGCCGACGCCTTTCCCGTCATCTGGCTGGCCCTGAGTTCCGACACCCACAGTCCGCTGCAGCTCAGCGATCTGGCCAACCGCATCGTCAAACCCGTGTTGCAGACGGCGCCTGGCGCCGCCGACGTGCGGGTGTATGGCGAGCGCAAATATTCCATGCGCGTGTGGCTGGACCCGGACCGCCTGGCCGCCTACCGCCTGACCGTGCAGGACGTGGAAGACGCCATCCGCCGCGCCAACCTGGAGGTGCCCGCCGGGCGCATCGAGAGTTCGCAGCGCGAATTCAACGTCACCGCCGCCACCGATTTGCAGCGGCCTGAGGAGTTTGCCGCCGTCACCATCCGCAACGTCAACGGGCTGCCCGTGCGCATTGGGGACGTGGCGCGGGTGGTGCAGGGTCCGCAGGACGAGCGCACCTCGGTGCGCCTGAACGGCCGCGACTCGATTTCCGTGGGCGTGATCCGCCAAGCCACCGCCAACCCGTTGGACCTCTCGGCCGGCGTGCGCCAGCTGATGACCAAGGTCCAGGCCGATTTGCCGCCTGGCATCAACGTGGATGTGGCCAACGACAACTCGGTTTTCATCGACCGCTCCATCAAGGCCGTCTACAGCACCATTTTCGAAGCCGTGGTGCTGGTGGCGCTGGTCATCTTCGTTTTCCTGCGCACCTTGCGCGCGTCCATCATCCCGCTGGTCACCATCCCGGTCAGCCTCATCGGCACCTTTGCTCTGCTGGCCTTGTTCGGTTTCACCATCAACACCCTCACCTTGTTGGCCCTGGTGCTGGCCATTGGTCTGGTCGTTGACGACGCCATCGTGGTGCTGGAAAACATCTTTCGGCACATTGAAGAAGGGGCCAAACCCTTCGAGGCTGCCATCAAGGGCGCCAAAGAAATCGGCTTTGCCGTCGTGGCCATGACCCTCACGCTGGTGGCCGTGTACGCGCCCTTGGCGTTTACCCCAGGGCGCACAGGCCGGCTGTTTGCCGAGTTTGCGCTGGCGCTGGCCGGCGCGGTGTTGGTGTCGGGGTTTGTGGCGCTGACGCTCTCGCCCATGCTGTGCTCCAAGCTGCTCAAGCACAACCCCAAACCCAACCGCTTTGACCGGGGCATGGAGCGTGCCCTGGTGGCGCTCACAAACGGGTATGGCCGCGTGCTCGCCGCGTCGCTCAAGGTGCGCTGGCTGGTGGTGTTGATCATGCTGGGCAGTGCCGTGGGCAGCTGGGCGCTGCTCAAGAGCACCAAGCAGGAACTGGCCCCCATCGAAGACCGCGGCGTGATCTTGGCCGTGATCAATGGACCCGACGGCGCCACCCTCGACTACACCCGCCGCTACGCCGAGGCCATCGAACGCATCGGCCAGAACTACCCCGAGTTCGACCGCATCTTCAGCAACATCGGCAACCCCACCGTGGCGCAGGGCAACGTGTTCCTGCGTGCCACGCCCTGGGAAGAGCGCACCCGCACCACACAGGAGCTGGCACGCGAGATCGCCCCGCGCATGGCCGGCCTGCCCGGCGTGAGCGCGTTTCCCATCACCCCGCCGTCGCTGGGGCAGGGCTTCCGCGAGCGCCCGATCAACTACGTCATCGTCACCTCCGACAGCTACGAAAACCTGTCCAAGGTGGTGCGCCAGTTCCAGGACGCGCTGGCCAAGAACCCAGGCTTCGTGCAGGTGGACACCGACCTGCGCCTGAACAAGCCCGAGATCCGCATGGACGTGGACCGCGAACGCGCGGCCGACATGGGCGTCAGCGTGGACGCCATCGCCCGCACGGTGGAAACCATGCTGGGCGGGCGCATCGTCACGCGCTACAAGCGCGACGGTGAGCAGTACGACGTGGTGGTGCAGACCGAGGGCACACAACGCAGCACGCCCGACGACATCGACCGCCTGTTCGTGCGTGGGCGCAACGACGCGATGATTCCGCTGGCGTCGCTGGTCAAGACGCGCGAGGTGGTGGTGCCGCGCGAACTCAACCACTTTGGCCAGCGCCGCAGCGCAAGCATCACCGCCAACCTGGCGCCCGAGCTGGCCCTCGGCGATGCCTTGAACTTCATGGACCAGACGGCGCGTGAGATCCTGCCGGCCGGCTACACCACCGACCTCAACGGCCAGAGCCGCGAGTTCCGCAGTTCGTCGGGTTCGCTGGCGCTGGTGTTTGTCCTGGCGCTGGTGTTCATCTACCTGGTGCTGGCGGCGCAGTTCGAAAGTTTTGTCGATCCGCTGGTCATCATGCTCAGCGTGCCCTTGTCCATGCTGGGTGCCTTGTTGGCATTGAAGTTCACCGGCGGCACGCTGAACGTGTTCAGCCAAATCGGGCTGATCACACTTGTGGGCCTGATCACCAAACATGGCATCCTGATCGTGGAATTTGCCAACCAGCTGCGCGAGCAAGGCATGCCCATGCGCGACGCGGTGCAGGAGTCGGCCGCGCTGCGCTTGCGCCCCATCCTCATGACCACCGGCGCCATGGTGCTCGGCTCCATTCCCCTGGCGCTGGCCACGGGCGCCGGCGCCGAGAGCCGCCAGCAGATCGGCTGGGTGATTGTCGGCGGCATGAGCCTGGGCACCCTGCTGACCATTTTTGTGGTGCCCACCATGTACACCCTGTTCGCACGCAAGAAGGTTCCAGGCGGCAACAAGGCCGCGGTGAGCGATGGCCCCCTGACCGAGGTGTCACACCACGAGGTGATCCCGGCCAAGTGACGGGCCGATCTGGCGACGCCGTCGCAGCGGGCGAGCGACGGGGGTGCGCTGTGGCGCTTCAGATGACGCCGTCGAACACCATCACATCCACCTCATCACCCACGGCCACGTTGCCCTGGCCGTGGTGTAACACGATCAGGCCGTTGCCCTGCACCATGGAGCTGAGCACGCCTGAGCCCTGGTTGCCGGTGGTGCATACCTGAAGCGTGCCATCAGGTGCGGTGCTGACGGTGCCGCGCTGGTACTCGGTGCGGCCGGGTTTTTTGCGCATGGGTTCCAGCGATTTCGCTTTCAACATCGGCGGCGTGTGGGCCGCCACGTCTGCAACGCCCATGAGCTTGAGCAGGGCGGGGCGCACGAATGCGAGGAAGGTGACCATCACCGCCACGGGATTGCCCGGCAAACCAAACATGATGGCGCCGCTTTCCAGCCTGCCCACCGCCATTGGCCGCCCTGGCCGCATGGCGATGCGCCAAAAGGCGACGTCGCCCAGCTTCTTCATCATGGCCTTGGTGTGGTCGGCCTCGCCGACGCTCACGCCGCCGCTGGTGATGATGGCATCGGCTTGTGCGGCGGCGGCACGGAAGGCAGCCTCCAAGGTGGCGGGGTCGTCCTTCACCACGCCCATGTCGATCACCTCCACCCCCAGGCGGGTGAGCAGGCCGAAGACGGTGTAGCGGTTGCTGTCGTACACCGCACCCTCGCGCGGCGCTTCGCCGAGGCTGAGGATTTCGTCGCCGGTCGAGAAGTAGGCCACCTTGAGGCGGCGGTACACCTGCACCTTGGGCAAACCAAGGCTGGCAATCAGCCCCAACGCGGCCGGGCCCAGTTTCGTGCCCGCGCGCAGCGCCGGTTGGCCGGCCATGAGGTCCTCGCCCAACAGGCGGCGGTTGTCGCCGCGTCGCAGCGCATCCGCCGGGATGGTGATGGTGCCATCGCCCGCCTGGGTCAGTTCCTGCGGTACCACGGTGTCGAGGCTGGCGGGCATGATGGCGCCGGTCATGATCTTCACGCACTCACCCGGGCCCACCTGGCCGCTCCATGCCTTGCCCGCAAAGGCCGTGCCGCTCAGCACCCGCAGCGTCAGCGGCTGACCGCTGTTCAACTGTGCGCCGTCGAAGGCAAAACCGTCCATGGCCGAGTTGTCGTGAGGCGGCACGCTGATGGGCGAGATGACATCTTCCGACAGCACACGGCCCAGGGCGTCGAACACGCCCACGGTGTCGGTGTCGCCCACCGGGCTGACCAGCTTGTCCAGGAAGGCATTGACGGCGGACGCGCTGAGCGCTTGTGGGTCGTAGCCTTGCAGCTCGGCCGCGATCTGATCCAGTGATTTCATTCAGCGGTTTTCCAGGGCCTGGAGTTCGGCCAGGGTGTTGGCGTTGAAAAAGGCTTTGGGGTCGTCGCTCGGTCGGTCAAAAGACACCACGGCGGTTTTGTGTTGGCCGGTCCAGCTGTCGATCTTGCGGCCACCGCCCTGCACGAACACGGCCAGACTGGCCAGGAGGTCGGTGCGGATGAGGCAGAACACCGGTTGGGTTCGCATCTGCCCGTCCTCTTCGGGCGCGGCGGCCATCGCAATGTCAGCCTCCTCGTTGGCCAGGGCACTGGCAAGCCGCTCGGCGAGGTCGAATGGAAACAGCGGCGTGTCGCACGGGACCGTGAGCAGATAAGGGGTTTCGCAACGCTCCAGCGCGGTGAGGAAACCGGCCAGCGGGCCAGGGAAATCGCCCAGCGTATCGGGCCACACGGGCACACCAAAGGCCTCATATGCGGCCAGGTTGCGGTTCGCGTTGATCATCACTTCGCCCACCAGGCCGCCGCTCTGCATTTGTAGCCGCAGCAGGCTGTGCAGGGCCAGCGGTGTGCCGTTGAAGTTCTGCAGCCCTTTGTCCACGCCGCCCATGCGCGAGCCACGCCCGCCCGCCAGCACAACGGCGGTGATTTGTCCAGGTTCGATGGGGGTCATGTTCAGCCGCCGATGTAGCTCATTTCGACACGGCGCCCACCGCCAGAGGCATCGGGCGGCAAGCTGGCTCGCAACTCGGAGTAACGGTCGTCGCGCTGTTGCCAGATGTGGCCGATGGCCGAGGCCAGTTGTTCATCGCTGGCCTGGCCCCGCACCAGGGCGCGCAGGTCGTGGCCCTGGCTGGCGAACAGGCACAGGTAGAGCTTGCCTTCGGTGGAGAGCCGAGCGCGGTTGCAGTCGCGGCAGAAGGCCTGGGTCACGCTGCTGATGACGCCGATCTCGCCGCTGCCATCTGCGTAGCCCCAGCGCTCGGCCGTTTCGCCCGGTGCGCTGGGGTCGAGTTGTACGAGCGGCAGCTCGGCGTGGATGCGGCGCACGACCTCGGCACTGGGCAGCACCTCGTCCATGCGCCAGCCGTTGGTGGCGCCCACGTCCATGTATTCGATGAAGCGCAGCGTCACGCCCGTGCCCTTGAAGTGGCGCGCCATGGGCAGGATTTGGTCTTCGTTGGTGCCACGTTTGACCACCATGTTGACCTTGATCGAGCCCAGCCCGGCTTCTTGCGCGGCAGCGATGCCGTCGAGCACATCGGCCACCGGAAAATCCACGTCGTTCATGGCGCGGAACACCGCATCGTCCAGGCCGTCCAGGCTCACCGTCACGCGGTTCAGACCCGCAGCCTTGAGGGCGGCGGCCTTCTTGCGGAGCAGGCTGCCATTGGTGGTCAGCGTGATGTCCAGCGGTTTGCCCTCGGTGGTGCGCAGGGCGGCCAGCTGTTCGATCAGGATTTCCAGGTGTTTGCGCAGCAGCGGCTCGCCCCCGGTCAGGCGGATTTTCTGCACCCCGTGCGCCACGAACTGGCGGGCAATGCGGGTGATTTCTTCAAAGCTCAGCAACTCGCTGTGCGGCAGGTACTGGTAGTCCTTGTCGAAAATCGACTTGGGCATGCAGTAGTTGCAGCGGAAGTTGCAGCGGTCGGTGACGCTGATGCGCAGGTCGCGCAACGGCCGACCGAGCGCATCGCCGAGCAGGCCGGTGGCCGCGATGGGCTGTTCGGGGACGCGGGCCACCAGGCTGCGCAAGCGTTGATCGACAAGTGGAATGACACGATCGGACATGGTGTTCCAATTGTGCCTGCTTGTGGGATGGGCTTATCGGGTGGGTGCTTTGTGTGTGGGGATATGTGAAGGTAACGGGCCCAGGTCCAGTCTTCCACAGCAACATAAGGGTGGAGGTCTTGCCAACGGCATCAGTGCCGTTTGTGCCCAGGCTCCATCCACTCGCCTCGCAACAAGTGCAGCGGGGCGCGGTGGTAGAGCTTGATGTCGTGGAAGGGGTCGGTGATGATTTTGGTGGCCCACACCAGCCCGGTCAGGAGGTCTTGCTGGGCCCACAGCTGCGCCACACGGAACAACAACCCGCCCACGCCCACCCACAGCCACATCCAGCCCACGTTGCGGGCCAGCTCCTGCCAATTGCCATGTGCGTCGAGCAGGCCGAACAGGTCGGGCTGCCACACCAGCAACAGCGGCGAGCAAGCCCAGATGGCCATCAGCACCACCTTGCGCTGAAGGTTGTAGCCCACCTTGATGGCCTCCTTGTGTTCGTGGGTGGCCTGGTTGATGAGGTCGTAGCCCTTGGGTTCGAAGAAGAAGTGGCCGGCCTGGCGGCTCACCATCGACACCCCCCAGGCCAGCAGCGCGGCCAGGGCCGGGTCTTTGAACAGCAGCGCGTACGCCACCAGGAAGCTGATGGCGCTGAGCAGGTGCAGGCTCTGGTTGATGCGGCTGTGGTGGTAATAGCGGTGGTCGTCCCAGCGCTGTGCTTCGAGGGTCTGGATGAAGGTGTTCATGCGTGTCCTGTGCAGAAGGTGAGGGACGCCTTGGCCCCGTTCAGATGTTGGCGGGCGTGCGTGAAAACGCGGTGACATCGTGGGTGTGGTCATGTGGCTGCCACCATATGAGCGGGGCCATGCAGGCGGGGCCTGCCACACGCCTGTCACGCAAGGCCGCCAGCATGGCCGCATGGACCAAAGCGCCGACGATCTCATGGTGGAGCAACTGCCGCTGACCCGCCCCAGCCTGCGGGTGGCGGTGGTGACCGAGACCTACCCGCCCGAGGTCAATGGCGTGGCCTTGACCGTGCAGCAGCTGGTGCTGCGCCTGCAGGCGCGCCACCACGCCATCCAGTTGGTGCGCCCCCGCCAGCCCATGGGTGAGCGCAGCGGGGGCGCCGATGTGGTGGCCGATGAGGTGCTGGGCCGGGGTTTGCCCATCCCGCGTTACCCGCAGCTGCGCCTGGGCCTGCCCATGAAGCGTGTGCTGCTGTCGCACTGGACGCAGCGCCGGCCTGACCTGGTGCACGTGGCGACCGAGGGGCCGCTGGGCTGGTCGGCCCTGCAGGCGGCGCGCAAGCTCAAGCTGCCCGTGAGCACCGATTTCCGCACCAACTTCCAGGCCTACAGCCGCCACTACGGGGTGGGCTGGTTGCGCCAGCCCATCGCGGCCTACCTGCGCAAGTTCCACAACCTGGCCCACTGCACCATGGTGCCCACGCCCGAGCTGCAGCGCGAACTGGCGGCCATGGGTTTTGAGCGCCTGGTGGTGGTCGCCCGTGGGGTGGACACCGACCGCTTCAGCCCGGCCAAACGCAGCGAGGCCTTGCGCGCTTCCTGGGGCGCGGCGCCCGAGCAGCCGGTGTTGTTGTCGGTGGGCCGGCTGGCGGCCGAAAAAAACCTCGACCTGTTGGTGCGCAGCTGGCAGGCGATGCGCCAGGTGCGCCCCGACCTGATGCTGGTGGTGGTGGGTGACGGGCCCGAGCGTGCCGCCTTGCAGCACGCCTGCCCCGATGCCCGGCTGGTGGGGGCGCTGGGCGGCGAAGCCTTGGCACAGCACTACGCGAGCGCCGACGTGTTCCTTTTCCCCAGCCTCACCGAAACCTATGGCAACGTCACGCCCGAGGCCTTGGCCAGCGGCCTGGCCTTGCTCGCGTTCGATTACGCCGCCGCCGCCGAGTTGGTGCGCCATGGCGACAACGGCCTGCTGGCCCCGTTTGGCGATGCTGACGCCTTTGTGCGCCGCGCCACCGACCTCGCTGCCAGCCCCATGCTGACCCAGCACCTGCGCGAGCGCGCCCGCAGCACCACGCTGGCGCAGGACTGGTCGCAGATCGTGGGGCAGGTGGAAGCTCTGTGGGAGCAATTGGTGCGGCAGCCCGTGGGCGAGCCGCCCAGCACTCAGGGTGTGTCCTGGCGCAACAGCTCTCGCACCGCGCGGTAGTCCGCGTCGCTGGCCGCCACAAACGGCCCGCTGCCCAGGCGCTGGAACACCGGCGCGAGGTCGGCCGCGTGCTGGAGGAAGGCGGCCCGCACCTGTGCTTGCAAGGGTGCACAGAGCGTCTGGCGTTGCACAAAAGGATCGGTGGGCACAGCCGGTGAGCGCCACAGCTCCACCACGTCGTCGGCCTGCAGGTTGCCCTGGCGCACAGCCTCGGCCAGCCGTGAGCTGGACACAAAAGCGGCATCGACCAGGCCTTTGCGCAGCGCCTGCAGGGCGCGGTCGTGCGAGCCGGCGTAACTCACGCGGCCGAAGTGCTGCTCCAGCGTGCGTCCGGTGAGCTGGCGCACACCGGCCCGGGGCAGCAGCGCACCCGAGGTGCTGGCCGGGTCGGTCAGGCTGAGCTTTTTGCCTTGCAGCTGGGCGAGCTGCGTGATGCCGCTGTCGCGGTTGACCAGCAGCAGGGCATGGTAGCGGCCGGGTTGATCGGGCTGGGGGCTGTCGCGGTCGGACAAGGCGGCAAACACCTGCACCGCTTCGGCACGTGCCATCAGCATGGCGTAGGACGCGGGCCCGAGTTCGGCCACGTCGATGGTGCCGGCCAGCAGGCCTTCGATGACCGCGCCGTAGGAGCTGGGCAGGCTCAGCTCCACCCGGCGCTGGGTGCTTTGCTCCAGCGCCCGCAGCAGCGGCGCGAGCAACACGCGTGGCTGCATCGCCTGCGACTTGGGGATGAAGGCCAGGCGCAAGGGGCGCGGGTCGTCGCAGGCTGCGGCATGCCCCGTGGCCGGCCACCAGCACATGGGAAGGGCGAGCAGCAGGGCCAGCCAGGGCCGGGAGCGCATGGGGTTCATCGGGGCTGGAGGTGGATCTGCTGCATGATGCGCGCCGCTTCGTCAGCGGGCACTGGGCGGCTCAGGAAGTAGCCTTGCACCTCGTCGCAGGCTGCGGTTTTCAGATAGACGAGTTGGTCCATCAGCTCCACGCCTTCGGCCACCACCCGCATGCCCAGGTTGTGGGCCAGAGTGATGATGGAGGTGACGATGACGCCGACGTCGCTGTTGCTGCGCAGGTCGTTGACGAAGGACCGATCGATCTTGAGCTTGTGGATGGGCAACTGGCGGATTTGCCCCAGGCTGGAAAACCCGCTGCCGAAGTCGTCCAGCGCGATGCGCAGGCCCATGCGCTCCAGCTCGCACAACACCTGGGTGGCCACGTCCACCGGCTCGACCAGGCAGCTTTCGGTGATCTCGATTTCGATGTCCTCGCTGCTCAGGCCGTGCGCCTGCAGCAGCGCGGCCAGGCGCTCGGGCAGCGTGGGATCGCGCAACTGCTGGGGCGAGACGTTGAAGGCCAGTGGCACCGGGGCCAGACCCTGGGCCTTCCAGGCCGCCTGGCGGGCGCAGCAGGCCCGCATCACCCAGTCGCCCAGGGCTTCGATCAGGCCGGCCTGCTCGGCGATGGGAATGAAGTCGCCGGGGTGCACCAGGCCGAACTCGGGGTGCTCCCAGCGCACCAGGGCCTCCAGACCGGTCACGCGCATGTCGCTGAGCTGCACCTTGGGCTGGAAGTGCAGCACCAGCTCGTTGTCCTGGATGGCCCTTGGCAACTGGCGCTCCAGGGTGTAGAGGCGCTGACCCGAGGGGTTGAGTGCGGCATCGTAATAGGTGTAGCGCCCGCGCCCCGCGCGTTTGGACTGGTACATGGCCGAGTCGGCGCTGCGGCACAACACGGTCACGTCGTGGCCATCGCGCGGGAAAAACGCGATGCCGATGCTGGGCGTGATGTGCAGGTCGTGGCCGTCCAGGCCCACGTAGGTGCGGCTGAGTTCGGCCACCAGCTTGGCGGCGATCACGTCCACGTCGCTCGCCTGCTCCACGCCCGTGACCAGCAGTGCGAATTCGTCGCCGCCCATGCGCCCGAGGATGTCGCCGCTGCGGGTGTGCGCCTGCAAGCGCGTGGCCACCTCCTGCAGCAGCAGGTCGCCCACGTGGTGGCCCAGGCTGTCGTTGATCAGCTTGAAGCGGTCCAGATCGAGGTAGAGCAGGGCGTAGTGCTTGGGGCTGCGGCGCGCGGCCGCCAGGTGGCTGGTGGCCAGTTGGTTGAACATGCGGCGGTTGTTCAGGCCGGTCAGGTGGTCCAGCGAGGCCAGGGCGATGGCGCGCGATTTTTCGTCCTCCAGCAAGCCGATCAGGCCTTCTTTCTCCCTGTCGGAATGGCTCAGCGCCTCGATAAGGCCTTGCTGGCGGCGCAGGCTGCGCACCAACAGGGCCGACGCCGCGACCAGCACGGCGGTGAGCAACCCCAACGTGCTCCACACGCGCAGGCTGAAGCGCTCGTGAACCGCGAGCACGTCGTTGGCCTCGCGGGTCACCACCACGGTGAAGGGGTTGCGCTCGGAGCGCCGCAGCGCGTGCAGTTGGGCCAGGCCACTGCCGTCGATGTCGAGGCTGCCGTGGCTGTGGGGGGCGCCCGTGGGCAATCCGGAGAGGCGGCGGGTTGGTGTGTTGCCAACCAGGCCCTCGGCCCGGGCCTCGGCCAGCACCAGGCCGTCGCCGGCGAGCAGGTGGATGGCCCCGGTGGGGCCCAGTTCAACGTCGCGGTAGAGCTGCAGCAGGTAGCCGAGGTCCAGCTCGGCCAACAGGTAGCCGACTGGCTGGTCGCCCTGGCCGCTCACCGGATAGAGCAAGGGCACGGCCCAGTTTTCCGGGTGGCTGCTCGCCACCCGTACGGTTTCCACGGCCGTGTCGGGTCGGCCGCTCAGGCGCTCCGCCGCGTCCTGCAAAGCCGCGGGCGGACCACCTTCAGACGCCGGGGGCGAGGTCTGGAATTGCAGCGCCAGCTGGCTGTCGTACACGGCCACGCGCAGAAACACCTGGTCGGTGGCCAGCAACTGGGCGATGTGTTCGCCAGTGCTGGTGCGCCGGCCGTCGAACCAGCTTTCGGCGGCCAGGGCCATGAGGCGGCCCCGGTCGGTGACCTGGCTCAGGTTTTCCGAGAGGATGACCGCCACACTGCGTTGCTGCGACAAGGCGTTGGTTTCGAGCAGGTGGCGTTCGGCTTCGGTGCGTTGCCAGGTGCCAGCCCAGATGGCGATCAGGGTCGCCACGGCCAGGCACAGGCTCGCCCAGGCCAGGGAAGGGCGCCGGGCCATGGCCGGCGCGAGGGAGTCAGACAAGGTCACGAAGGCGTTGGGCTGGCGGCCATCAGTAGACGGCGGGAACGACGAGCTCGGCGGGCACCGGGTGGCGCAGGTAGTCCGGGTTGCGCACACGGGTGGGCAACTGCACCTCGGCACGCTGGATTTCGGCGTAATCGAACTGCGACAGCAGGTGGTGTATGCAGTTCAGGCGCGCTTTTTTCTTGTCGTCGGCAGGCACCACCCACCAGGGCGCCTCAGCGATGTGGGTGCGCTCCAGCATGGTTTCCTTGGCGCGCGTGTAGTCCTCCCAGCGGCGGCGGCTTTCCAGGTCCATGGGGCTGAGCTTCCATTGCTTGAGCGGGTCGTGGATGCGGCCGAGAAAACGCAGGTGCTGCTCTTCGTCGGTGATGGAGAACCAGTACTTGAGCACCTTGATGCCCGAGCGCACCAGCATGCGCTCGAATTCGGGTACAGAGCGGAAAAACTCCTCGTACTCGTCGTCGCTGCAAAAGCCCATCACCCGCTCAACGCCGGCGCGGTTGTACCAGCTGCGGTCGAACAGCACCATCTCGCCGGCGGCCGGCAGGTGGGTGGCGTAGCGCTGGAAGTACCACTGGGTGCGTTCGCGGTCGTTGGGCGCGGGCAGGGCCACCACGCGGCACACACGCGGGTTCAGGCGCTGGGTGATGCGCTTGATGACGCCCCCTTTGCCGGCCGCGTCACGTCCCTCGAACAGGATCACCACTTTCTGTTTGGTGGCGGCCACCCAGTCCTGCAGTTTGACGAGTTCGGCCTGCAGGCGGAACAGCTCACGGAAGTAGGCGATGCGCTGCGATTTTTCAGACGCACTGTCGCCCGCGCCCATGGCCTGCAGGGCCGCGTCGCTGTGGCGGTCCTCGATCTCCAGTTCCAGTTCCTCGTCGTAGCTGTCGATGAGGTCGCGCTCGATGCGGCGCACCAGGTCTTCGTTGTGGGTCATGGTGGGGCTCGTGAGGGGGAGAGGGCTCAGTCCCGGGCGAGGCCCAGGGCCAGGGGTGGGTTGTGAGTGCGGAAGGTGGCCACGCGCGCCATGAGGCGTTGTGCCTGCTGGTGCAGGCTGTCGGCGGAGGCCGCGCTCTGTTCGGCCACCGCCGCGTTGGATTGCGTGTTCTGGTCGATGAGGCCAATGGTCTGGGCGATCTGTTGCACGGTGCTGCTCTGTTGCTGGCTGGCGTTGTGCAACACATCGATCAGTCCGCGCACCTCGTCTACCTGGGTCACCAGACCGACCACACGTTCGCCAGCCTCGCGCACCTGCGAGGCCCCCGTGGCGACCTGGGTCAGGCTGTCGCTGATGAGGGCCTTGATTTCGCGCGCCGCCTGCGCGCTGCGTTGCGCCAGGTTGCGCACCTCGCCGGCCACCACGGCAAAACCACGCCCTTGTTCGCCGGCACGCGCGGCTTCCACGGCCGCGTTCAGCGCCAGGATGTTGGTCTGAAAGGCGATGCCGTCGATGACGCCGATGATGTCGCCGATGCGGCGCGAACTGTCGTGGATGCCGGCCATGGTGCTGACCACCTGGGCCACGGCTGCGCCGCCCGCGCTGGCGGTTTGGCTGGCCGCGCGTGCCAGCGCGCTGGCCTGTTGGGCGGTGTGTCGGCCGTGTTCGGCCATGCGGCTGAGCTCTTCCATGGCGGCGTTGGTTTCTTCCACGCTGGCCGCCTGCTGTTCGGTGCGCCGCGACAGATCGCTGGTGCCGGCGGTGACGTCGTTGGCGCC
>DASUIK010000146.1:0-11161 GCA_036279795.1 Burkholderiaceae bacterium
GGCCGAGGCCTTTGGCACCCTGGCCGAGCTGTACCCCGGCCGCATCGACCTGGGCCTGGGCCGCGCGCCCGGCACCGACGGCCCCACCATGCGCGCCCTGCGCCGCGACCGCGTGGAAACCGAAGACGACTTCCCGCGCGACGTGGCCGAGCTGCAGCGCCTGCTGGCCCCCGCCCAACCCGGCCAGCGCCTGGTGGCCATGCCGGGTGCTGGCACCAACGTGCCCATCTGGCTGCTGGGCTCCAGCCTGTTCTCGGCCCGCCTCGCGGCCGAGCGTGGCTTGCCCTACGCCTTTGCCTCGCACTTCGCTCCGCGCTTGCTGCTGCAGGCCCTGGAGGTGTACCGTAGCCACTTCCGGCCCTCGGCCACGCTTCAACAACCGTACGCGGTGGTGGGTGTGCCCGTGATTGCTGCGCCCACCGACGAAGAGGCCGAGTTCCTGGCCAGCAGCACTTATCAGCGGGTCTTGGGCATCCTCACCGGTGACCGCCAGCGGCTGCAGCCGCCCGTGCCACATTTCCGTGCTGGCCTGCACTCGCAGGCGCGCGCGGCGGTGGATGATTTTCTGGCCGTGGCCGCCATCGGCGGGCCCGCCACCGTGACGGCCCATTTCGAAGAGCTGGCCCGTGCCACCGAAGCCGACGAGTTCATGATCGTGAGCGACGTGTTCGACCCCGCGCTGCGCCTGCGGTCGCTGGACATCGCCGCCCAGGCCATGCGCGCGCCATCCACCGTGGCCTGAACTACAATTTGCGCCGCACGTTGCTGCAACGTGCTTTCGCTAGGGGTGTTGCCCGCCACACGGCGGGCGACTGAGAAAGTCCCTTTGAACCTGATTGAGGTAATCCTCGCGCAGGGAAGCAAACGCAGACACCGGCCTCCTGCCACGCGCGGGTTTTCGTCCGGTGCCATGCCCAGCCGACCTGCCATTTCGCGACCACCACGCCATGGCACACACCCGCTCTCCGTTGTTCTCTTCGCCGCGTCGCCTGTTTGTGCTGACGCCGGTGGCTGCAGCCCTGCTCAGCTCGGCCGCTTTTGCCCAAACCCCAACCCAGACCCTGGCCCCCGTCACGGTCAGCGACGGCACCGCCGCGCCCAGCGTGGACGTGGGTGGCTTTGGCGACGCACCCCTGGCCCGCACGCCCATCAGCGCCACCGTCATCGATGCCGCCCAGATCGAGGCCAGCGGCGCGCGCAGCGTGCGCGACCTCTACAAGTTCGATGCCTCGGTCTCCGACTCCTACAACGCCGTGGGCTACTGGGACTACGCCACCGTGCGCGGCTATGTGCTGGACGCCAAATACAACTTCCGCCGTGAAGGCCTGCCCATCAGCGCCGAAACCGTGATCGGGCTGGAAAACAAAGAGCGCGTGGAGGTGCTCAAGGGCACCAGCGGCATTCAGGCCGGCACCAGCGCGCCGGGCGGGCTCATCAACTACGTGGTCAAACGCCCCACCGAAAAAGACCTGCGCAGCCTGCGCACCGAAATCACCAGCGAGGGCGGCGTGCTGGCCCACGTGGACCTCGGCGGGCGTTTTGGCCAGGAGCGCGAATTCGGTTACCGCTTCAACCTGGCCGGCGAACGCATTGGCAGCCACGTGGACGCCGCCGATGGCCGCCGCCACCTGCTGGCACTGGCCATGGACTGGCGCATCAGCCGCGACAGCCTGCTGGAGGTGGAATTCGAGCACAGCCGCCGCAGCCAGCCCGGCGTGCCCGGCTTGAGCCTGCTGGGCAACCAACTGCCCGCCGCCAACCCCTTCGTCAACATCAACAACCAGCCCTGGAGCCAGCCTGGCGTAATGCGCAACTTCAGCGGCAGCGTGCGCTTTGAGCAGGCCCTGACCGTAGGCTGGAGCTGGACCGCGCAACTGACCTCGCAGCGCCTGCAGGCCGACGACCGCCTGGCCTATCCCTACGGCTGTTACGACGCGGCCAGCGACACCTACTACGCCGACCGCTACTGCCCCAACGGCGATTACGACCTCTACGACTTCCGCAGCGACAACGAGCGCCGCACCACCCATGCGCTGCAACTGGCCGTGAAGGGCGAACTCAAGACCGGCGCCATCAAACACCAACTGCGCCTGGGTGTGCAGGCCAACCGCCGCACCGACCTGGGCCAGCCCCAGGCCGACAACAACGCCGCCGTGGGCACAGGCAACATCTACACCCAGCCCGCGCTGCCAGCCGACCCCACCTACGCCGACCCGTACACCAACCTGCGCGAGCGCAGCACCGAGTTCTTTGCCTACGACGCCATCGAATGGGCGCCCGGCCTGAGCACCTGGCTGGGCCTGCGCCACACGCGCCTCAACCGCCACAGCGTGCGCACCGACGGCTCGCGCGAGACCGACTACCAACGCAGCTTCACCACCCCCTGGCTCGCCGGCAGTTGGCAGCTCACACCCGCCCACATGCTCTACGCCAGCTGGGGCAAGGGGGTTGAGTCAGAGGTGGCCCCGGGCCGCAGCCGCTACACCAACGCCGGCCAACCCCTGCCCACGCTGGAGAGCCGCCAGTGGGAAATGGGCCTCAAGCACGACGACGGGCGCGTGCGCTGGAACGCCACCCTGTTCAACATCACGCGCCCCTTGTCGGGCGACCTCGGCAGTTGCGACGCGGCCGGCACCTGCACCCGCCTGATCGACGGCGACGCCCGCCACCGAGGTGTGGAGCTGGGCGCCGGCACCCGCCTGGGCGCATGGAGCCTGCAAGGCAGCGCCAGCTTCATCCACGCACGCCGGCGCGGCGGCGTCATCGCACCCGAACTCAACGGCCAGGCCTCCACCAATGTGCCCGAGTGGGTGCTGCGCGCCAGCCTGGGTTACCGCTTCGCCGCCGTGCCCGGCCTGAGCGCCGTTGCCAGCCTGTCGCACGAAGGCCGCCGCAACGTGCTGCCCGACGCCTCCGTGCGCCTGCCCTCGTGGACGCAACTCGACGCCGCCCTGCGCTACGACACCCAACTGGGCGGCCACAAAGCCACCTGGACGCTGGCCGTGGAGAACCTCGCCAACCGCCGCTTCTTCAAAGAGTCGCCGTACCAGTACAGCCACATCTACCTGTTCCCCGCCGCACCACGCACCCTGCGCCTGGCCCTGCAGACCAATTTCTGAAAAAGTTCGGGCTGCTTGCAAAAAACCGAAAAATATCGATATACTTCAAGGCTTCTTCCCCGATAGCTCAGTCGGTAGAGCGCCGGACTGTTAATCCGTAGGTCCCTGGTTCGAGCCCAGGTCGGGGAGCCAAGCAAGGCTGAAAATGGGAACCACCCGGTTCCCATTTTCTTTTCTGCCTTGGTTGCCGGAAGCAAGCATTTTTTCCCCGATAGCTCAGTCGGTAGAGCGCCGGACTGTTAATCCGTAGGTCCCTGGTTCGAGCCCAGGTCGGGGAGCCAAAATTGTCTAATTCAATCAACGACTTAGAAGAGAAAGCCACCTTCGCGGTGGCTTTTTTCTTTTCTGCGCTGTGTTCATGTAGCCACCATGTATCCACCATGTAGCCACTAGTACAGGGTTATTGGCTCAAGCGAACCGGGTACCGCACAGGCTTGGACCGGTCCTGAGCATGTATTTCGCTTTGGAGTTGACCCACTTCCGTGGACGGTTGCCGGTTTGATTCTCAAACCGTTTCGGGTGTTGTCTCAGGATGCACATCGGCGTCATCGACAACATCAAACAGGGCCTCGTGACTCCTTTCAAAGTTCAGGGGTGAGTGGTAGCCCAGGCCGCTATGACGACGCCGGGGGTTGTACCAACCTTCAATCCAAGTGAAGACCTCCATGCGAGCCTGTGCTTTGCTCTGGAAGGTGCTGCGCTCGATGAGTTCGCCTTCCAGGCTGGCAAAGAAACTCTCGGCCATAGCGTTGTCGTAGGCATCGCCCACAGTCCCCATCGAAGGTCGCACCTGCATCTGCCGGCAGCGCTCGCCAAAGGCCAGGCTGGTGTACTGCCCTGGTCGCTGTGGTGGATGACGCCCTTGGGTTTGCGCTGCTCCAGCGCCATGTTCAACGCCGCGAGCACCAAGTCGGCAGTCATGATTGCCAAGAAGGGGATGCCCTTCTTGCTGCGGCTTTATTTGCGTGTGTGCGCGGTGGCGGGCGTGTCGACGAACTGGCAAGACGCGTTGCGTACTTTGCTCACTCGCACACTCACTGGCTCGGACCAGCGCACTGTCGGCGCTCGCATTTGAATAAATCAGAGGCGACGAATTGCCAGCGTGCGGTATCCGCTCAGCGCTGGGCCATGCCTTTATCGGATTCATTGAACGCGTGCTTGAGGTACAGCAGCGCGATCATGATGCGCAGCGTGAGGTGCGGGCGTCCGGCCCGGCCTGCTACGGCCTTTGCGGGCGAACACCTGGGTCACTCGGGTTTCGATGTCTTGCCGGGGCATGTGCAAGGCCAGCACCGCTAGCGGATGGCGTAGATCGATCATCTGGTCGATGCGCGAGCGGAAGAAATCCTCTGTGGCGAGGCAGGCGAACATCTCGACCCCTCCAGAGATCAGCCCTAATTGGAAAGCAAACTGAGAGTTCGGACCATCGGCAATCACCCCAGAAGAGCCATGTTCATGCGGGTTCCACGGATTTGTCAGGGTCGAATAAATATGTTTGCGCCGCTTGCTCTTTGGTCGTTACTGTTGATAATGTGCGTAATGGTGGCTTCAAATGCCCTAGATAGTTGCGGATGCGAATTTTTGGTCACCTCAAAAAACTATTGAGAATATCTAGCATGAAAAGAAGAAATTTTATGAGCTTGTTGCCTTTGACTGCCCTGGCTGCGTGTGGTGGAAGTGACTTCACAGATATGGAAAATCAGCCCGCTGATGCCGGTATCGGGCGTATTTATCGTGATTCTTTCGAAAAAAATTCGGTATCGATCGTTAATGACGGGAATGAAAGCATTGATTTTCAGTTAAAAATTAACGGCAATTGTTTTTTTGGTGATACTGAGTCTGTTGTTTCTGCAGTGCGTGAACTTGAAGGCTTCTCGATCCGAGACTTTACTTTTAATTCATGGCGGTGGATGATTGATCAAACCTATCATCATGATCCCTATACAGGATCACCGTGGAAGCATGATCCCGCGTTGTTTATAAATTCTTTTGGTTGGGGTTACTGTGACGATGTGGCAAGTGTGATGGCAGAAATAAACACTCAAGCTGGTATAGGGTCACGAGTTTGGGGGCTTGAAGGACATGTCGTCTCAGAGCATTGGATTAATGGCAAATGGCGCATATATGATGTTGATCTTAAAGCGGTTTACTTGAATAATTTTGCTGAAGTTTTAGGTGTTGACGAGATATCAAGAAACTTTTCATTTGAAATATTTGTTCGAGCAATTAACAGCCCGCAGGCTGCTGACTTCTATCGAATAATGACGTCCGACGGATTGCTGACTGACTATGTTTCGCAGCAGGGCTATGCTCCGTGGGCGTATGGGCGGACGGTTGAAAGTATATACACTTCACTTGATAATAATGCTGTTCTCGATGAACGGTCGTGGCATTTGGCAACGAGGCCAATTTTGACCGACAAAATCACATTGCCGGCTGGAGCGCTCATCCATTTGAACAGCCGCGTCGAGCTGAATCTGGTTAGTATGTACGACACCAAAGTTCCGCGGTATTTCGTGATGGAGGTGGTGGTAAAGCCTAACACTGAAGGTCGTGTTTCGTTTCCGCTTCATCCTGTGGAAATTAAAGGTGGTGCAATATTTCTAGATCCTGTGGATGGTGGCGCACCTATCCGCCTTACGGCGGATGAGGCCACCGCTCAGCTGAGCACAAGAACTCATACCATGCATAATTTTTACGCTATTGCCGGCAATGAGTACATGTATATAAAATTTTTGCTCAATCCGACAAGGTTCAATTTAAATAATCTACAGACGCTTGAAGTATTGGCCGAGGATTTAACCAACCTAAAGGTTCAAAGTTAAATCATTAAGGGTGGTGTTCAAAACCCTGAGCAAGGCCGAATGGCTTGATGGGAGTGTGACGGTGACAATGGCATCATGATCCAACAAGAACTTTTTCTGAACCTGAGCGCGCGTAAAACGTCGCTCCTGAAATATTCATTTCACAACCCAACTGTGCTTGACGCCGTCACTTGAGGAGTGCCCATCAACCAAGCGCGCAGGTCGTTTGCTGTCACGCCGCCATCGCCGCAGCGTTGACCATCGCTTTCAAACTCCCGCTCAGCTTTTCACACCCGGTGTCTCTATCGGCACCCCCGCCCCCGTTTTCACCCGGTTCATAGCCACCAGCGAGTTGAAGGATTTCACGTTGCCGGAGGCGAAAAAAAGTTCGCGGGTGAGGGCGACGTATTGGTCCATGGAGCGGACGAGGAAGATGAGCACAAAGTCCCATTCGCCGGCCACGTAGTAGCACTGCTGCACCTGTGGGCAGGCGGCAAAGCGGCGTTGCATGTCGTCCAGCAAATCTGCGCGTTCGTTTTCGGCTTTCACCTCAACGATGACGGTGAGGTCGTGGCCCAGGGCTTTGGGGTTGAGGCGGGCGGTGAAGCCTTCGATGACACCTGCGCTTTTGAGCAATTGCAGCCGCCGGTTGACGGCGGCGGTGGACAGGTTGGCCCGCTGGCCCAGCTCGCTTTGGGGCACACGGCCGTCTTCCTGCAGGGCGGCCAGCAGCAGGTGGTCGTAGTGGTCCAGTTTCATGGTGTGGGCTCCTGGCGCTGGCGTTTGCCTGTAAAAAGTTCAGTTTATAGGCCTCAAATTCGTAATTTCAATCGTGGATGGTGAATAACATTCATCACCAGAGCCACTTGGAAAACGCGCATGCCCGAAGCCGAACTGTCCATCGATGTCCCGCTGTTGTTGCGGCAAATCCGCGTGCTGGGCGCCATTGGGCACGACGCCGCTTTGGGTGGCCGCACCCGCATCGCGCTGACGGACGATGAAAAGGCGGGGCGCGACCAGCTGGTGCACTGGATGCGCGAGCTGGGCCTGGACGTGCGCGTGGACCAGATCGGCAACGTTTTCGGCATCCTGCCGGCGGCCTCAAGCGATGGGCAGGCCCAGCCGCTGATGATGGGTTCGCACATCGACACGGTGCGCAACGCCGGTGCCCTGGATGGCTGCTACGGCGTGCTGGCCGGCCTGGCGGTGGTGCGGGCCTACCGCACGGCGGGCCGCCTGCCGCCACGGGCCTTGGTGGTGGCCGCTTTCACCAACGAAGAGGGCGTGCGCTACCAGCCGGACATGATGGGTTCGCTGGTGTACGCCGGTGGCTTACCGGTGCAGACCGCGCTGGACACCGTGGGCACCGACGGCACGCGCCTGGGCGATGAGCTGGCCCGCATTGGCTACGCGGGCGACATGGTGCCCGGCAGCCTGGTGCCGCAGGAATACCTGGAGCTGCACATCGAGCAGGGGCCGGTGCTGGAGGCCGAAGGCCGGTTGATTGGCGTGGTGGACAACCTGCAGGGCATTTCGTGGCAGAAGGTGACGGTGCAGGGCGTGGCCAACCACGCGGGCACCACGCCCACCCGCCTGCGCCACGACGCGGGTTATGCCGCCGCCGCCTGTGTGGCCTTTTTGCGCGAGCAGGTGGTGGGTGCTGCGCCCAGCACCACGCTGGCCACCGTGGGCGCCATGGCGTTTGAGCCCAACCTCATCAACGTCATCCCGCGCCAAGCCAGCTTCACCGTGGACTTGCGCGACCCCGACGAACAGCGCCTGCGCGCGGCCGAGCAGCGTTTCGCCGATTTTCTGCGCCGCATCGCCGAGCGCGAAGGCGTGCAGATCACCACCGAGCCGCTGGTGCGTTTTGAGCCGGTGGTGTTTGACGCCGGCCTGGCCAAGCGCATTGAGGCCGCAGCGGCGCGGCGCGGCCTGCCACACATGCGCATGACCTCGGGCGCTGGCCACGACGCCCAGATGATGGCCCGCATCGCGCCCTCGGCCATGGTGTTTGTGCCCAGCCGGGGCGGCGTCAGCCACAACCCGCGCGAACACACCGACGACGACCAACTGGCCCTGGGCGCCCAGGTGCTGCTGGACGTGGTGCAGGACTGCCTGGCCTCGCGTTGACCCCCCTGTTTTTTGACCCTCAAACCCACCCCATGCTGACCCTCAACCCCCGCGCCACGCGCACCCCGTACCCGGCCGATCTGGCGGCCACCATGAACATCGCGCGCGCCCACGAGAGCCGCCAGTGGCTGGCCACCTGGCCACAAATGGCCCCCACCGCCACCCCGCTGCGCGACCTGCCCGACCTGGCCGCGCGTCTGCAGGTGGCCCGCCTGAGCGTGAAGGACGAATCGGTGCGCTCACCGCTGGGCAGCTTCAAGGCCTTGGGCGCGCCCATCGCGCTGGTGCGCCATGTGTTGCGCCTGCACGCGGGCTTCGAGCCGGCAGCCATCCTGGCGGGCCGGTATGCCCAGCAGCTCAAGGACCACACCGTCATCAGCGCCACCGACGGCAACCACGGCCGGGGCCTGGCCGCCGCCGCGCGCGATGCGGGCTGCCGCTGTGTCATCGTGTTGCACGCCCACGTGAGTGAAGAACGCGAACAGGCCATCGCCCAGTTGGGCGCCCAGATCGTACGCATCAGTGGCAACTACGACGCCTCGGTGGAAGAGGCCGCGCGCCTGGCGCGGGAACACGGTTGGCAGGTGGTGTCCGACACGTCTTACGAAGGCTACGAAGACATCCCGCGTGACGTGATGCAGGGCTACAGCACCATCGCCGCAGAGGTCGTGGAGCAGACCGCTGGCCAGCGCAACGCGCCGGGTGCATTCACCCACGTGTTGCTGCAGGGCGGCGTGGGCGGGCTGGCGGCCGGCGTGGTCAGCTACCTGTGGGAGTGGCAGGGCGAACACCGCCCGTGTTTCATGGTGGTGGAGCCCGAGCAGGCCGATTGCTTGCAACAAAGCGCGCTCCAGGGGCGCGCGGCCCGGGCCACGGGTTCGGTCGATTCGGTGATGGCCGGCCTGGCCTGTGGCGAAACCTCGCCACTCGCCTGGCGTTTTCTGCAGCCCTGTGTGGACGCCTTCATGACCGTCAGCGACGAGCAGGCGGTGCAAGCCATGCGCGTGCTGGCCCAGGGCAGCGCGCACGATGTGCCCATCGTGGCGGGTGAATCGGGTGTGGCTGGGCTGGCGGCCTTGCAGGTGCTGCGCGACGATCCATCGCTGGCCGCGCGGGTGGGCTTGAATGGGCAATCGCGTGTGCTGTTCATCAGCACCGAAGGCGCGACCGCGCCCCAGGTGTACGCCCAACTGGTGGGCGAAAGCGCCGACGCGGTTTTGCAGCGCCAGCAGGCCTGGCTGGCCGCACGTTGATAGCCCAACACACGCACCCAGGAGACCCACCATGTACGTGGAACACGAGCTTGAAACCCGCATGGTGGGCTGGCGCCACCAGTTGCATCGCTTCCCAGAGACCGGCTTCAACGAGCACCGAACCGCCGGTTTTGTGGCCGCCGCGCTGGAGCTGATGGGGTTGACCGTGCACCGCCACATCGGTGGCACTGGCCTGGTGGCCAGCCTCACGGTGGGCGACGGCCCGGAGGTGGTGGGCCTGCGCGCCGACATGGACGCGCTGGCCATGACCGAGGTGGCCGAGGGCCGCGCCCACATCTCGCAGCACGCCGGCACCATGCACGGCTGCGGGCACGATGGCCACATGGCCATGCTGCTGGGCGCGGCGCAGTTGCTCACGCTCAGCCGCGATTTCAACGGCACGGTGCGCTTCATCTTCCAGCCTGCCGAAGAACACGGCCGGGGCGCCCGGGCCATGATCGACGACGGCCTGTTCGAGCGTTTTCCGGTGGACGAGATTTACGGCGCGCACAACATCCCGGGCCTGCCGGTGGGGCACATCGCCACGCGCGCGGGCGGCATCATGGCCAGCGAAGACAACTTCGTCATCCGCATCCAGGGCCGGGGCGGCCACGCTGCGCGGCCCCACATGGCCATTGATCCCCTGGTGGTGGCGGCCGAAATCATCCTGGCGCTGCAAAGCATCGTGGCACGCTCGGTCGATCCGTCCGACGCGGCCGTGGTCTCTTGCACCGAAATCCACAGCGACGGCATACGCAACGCCTTGCCCACCCACGTGGAGATCAAGGGCGACACACGCAGCTACGCGCCCCATGTGCAGGCGCTGCTGGAGCGCCGCATGCGCGAAATCTGCCAGGGCATCGCGGCGGCCCATGGCGCCCGCTGCGAGGTGGACTACACCCACGAGTTCGTGCCCACCGTCAACTGGCCGCAGTGCACGCCGGTGGCCATCCGCGCGGCGCAGGCGGTGGTGGGGGCCGACAACGTGGACGGCAACGTGGCGCCCATGATGATCTCGGAGGACTTTGGCGCCTTTCTCAAGGTGGTGCCGGGCGCCTTTGTGTTCATTGGCAATGGTGTTGCGGGTGAGCGCGGCGGCGTGCCGCTGCACAACGCGCAGTACGACTTCAACGACGCGGTGCTGCCCATCGGCGCGCGCTACTTTGCCGAGCTGGTGCGGCAGCGGCTGGCGCCGCGTTGAGCGCTACACGCCAAAGCCCGGCGCCAGCGCCTCGCGCAAAAAGTTGACCAACGCCGACACCGCCAGCGGCACGTGGGCCGAGTACGGGCGGATGGCGTAGAGCCGGTCGGCGAAGGAGCCCACGGGCGTCCAGCCGGGCAACACTTCCACCAGCTTGCCCGCCCGCAGCGCCGCCTGCGCCGTGAAATCGGGCAGCAGGGCAATGCCAAGGCCGTCCAGCGCGGCGTCGCGCAGGGCCTCGCTGTTGTTGGCGGCCAGCGAACCCTGCACCTGCACCGTCACCCGTTCACCCAGGCTGGCATCGCGGGGCTCAAGCGTCCAGGCCGGTTTGTCTTGCGAGCGCGGGTAGTGCAGGCAGTTGTGGCCAAGAAGGTCTTTAGGCTGCTGGGGCACGCCGTGGCGGCGCAGGTAAGCCCGGCTGGCCACCAGCACCGAGTGGGTGGTGCAGAGGGTCCAGGCCACATGGGTGTCGGGCGGGTGGGCGGTGTGGCGTATGGCCAGGTCAAACCCCTCGGTGGCGAGCGACGCCAGGCGGTCCGACACGTTCAGCTCCACGCGCACGTCCGGGTGTTGCCGCAAAAACTCCGACAACCGGGGCACCAGTTGCTGGCGGGCCAGCGCCACCGGCGCGGTCAGGCGCACCAGGCCACG
>DASUIK010000147.1:0-10716 GCA_036279795.1 Burkholderiaceae bacterium
CGCCTGGGCATCTACGAGCTGATGCTCAACGACGAAGAGATTCGCCACCACATCCGCCGGCGGTCCTCCGCCACCGAGATCCGCGACAGCGCGCTCAAGGCCGGCATGAAAACGCTGCGCCAGGACGGCATCGACAAGGTCATCCAAGGCCTGACCGATCTGCCCGAAGTCATCGCCGCGACGAATTTATGACCACCCCGTCGCTTGCCCGCTGCGCGTGGCCGCATCCCCCTCAAGGGGCGACACCAGCCGTCCGGCCGAGCTGGCCCGGCGGTGTCTCCCGGTTTGACCGCCGCTTGCGTCCCGTTCGGGCTGTGGAACACTGACATGCTGCTCCAGGCCTTCACCACCGCGCGCGACCTGGGCCGTCTTCAGGTCATCCTGGGCGTGTTGATCCGCCATGGTTTTGGCGACACGGTGCGCCGCCTGGGTTTGGCCGATGCGCTGGAAAAAGCCGGCCACGCCTTGCGCTGGGACCACGCGGCCGACCTGGCCCGCCTGCCGCCGCCGGTGCAGGTGCGGCTGGCGCTGGAGGAGCTGGGGCCCACCTTCGTCAAGCTCGGCCAGATCCTGGCCGGTCGCGCCGACCTGTTCGGGCCCGAGTGGATCGCCGAATTCGAGAAGCTGCACAGCCAGGTGCCCGCGCTCCCGCTGGAGAGCCTGCGTGCCCAGCTGCGAGACGACCTCGGCGGTGAGCCCGAGGCCGTGTTCGCGCGTTTTGACGCCGAGCCGCTGGCCGCCGCATCGATTGCCCAGGTGCACCGCGCGCAACTGCACGACGGCACCGAGGTGGTGGTCAAGATCCGCCGCCCCGGCATCACGGACACCATCGAGGCCGACCTGCGCCTGCTGGAGCGCCTGGCCGCATTGGCCGAGGCCGAGCTGCCCGCGCTCAAGCCCTACCGGCCGCAGTTGCTGGTGCGCGAGTTCGCCCGTTCGCTGCGGCGGGAGCTGGACCTGGCCAACGAATGCCGCAACGCCGAGCGCATTGCCACCAACCTGGCGGCGCTGGAGCACATCGTCATCCCACGCGTGCACTGGGCCCACACGGGCGCCCGCGTCAACGTGCAGGACTTTCTGGACGGCGTGCCTGGCCACCAGCTGGACCGCCTCACGCCCGAGGCCGGGTTCGACCGCCAGCTGCTCGCGCAGCGTGGCGCCGGCGCGGTGCTCAAGATGATCGTGGAGGACGGCTTTTTTCACGCCGACCCGCACCCCGGCAACGTGTTCTACCTGCCGGGCAACCACATCGCCTTCATCGACTTCGGCATGGCCGGACGTCTGAGCGAGCGCCGCCGCGACGACTTGCTGCAATTGCTGCTGGGCCTGGTGGAGCACCGTGCCCAGGCCGTGGCCGACGTGCTGCTGGACTGGGCGGGCGATACCCACGGCATCGACACCGCCCAGTTGGAAAGCGAGATCGAGGCCTTCGTGGACCAGTACCACGGTGTGTCGCTGGCCAAGCTCAGCCTGGGCCAGATGCTGGCCGATGTCACCACCATCCTGCGCGAACACAAGCTGGGCTTGCCGTCCGACCTGGCCCTGCTCATCAAGTCTTTCATCACGCTCGAAGGCATGGGCCGTGGACTGGACCCCGGCTTCCACATGGCCACCGAAGCCCTGCCCCTGCTCAAGCGGGTGCTGCGCGCGCGTTACCAGCCCAAGGCGCTGGCCAAGCGGGGTTGGTCGCTGCTGCGGCGCAGCTTGGGCGCGTTGGAGCAACTGCCCGACGACCTCGGGCGCCTGTTGCGCAACGCGCGCCGGGGCCGGTTGCAGGTGGCCATCGAACTGGCCCACCTCAAACGCGTGGGCGACCAGATCGACCGCGCCGCCAACCGCCTGAGCATGGCGCTGGTGATCGCCGCACTCATCATCGGCTCGTCCATCGTGCTCACCGTGCAGGGCGGCCCCACCCTGTTTGGCCTGCCCGCCTTTGGTCTGCTGGGTTTTGCCGGCGCGGTGGTGTTTGGCATCTGGTTGCTGCGTGCCATCGGGCGCAGTGGGCGCGAGGACGGGGACGACTGAACGTCATCTTCTAAACTCGGACGCATGTCCTTGTTTTTGATACTTTTGCTGCCCTGGCTGGGTTGTGTGGTGGCGGCCTTGTTGCCGACCAATGCGCGCAACCTGGAATCGGTGTGGGCCGCGCTGGTGGCGCTCGCCGTGGCGGTGCCCCTGGCCACGCTGTATCCGGCGGTCAGTAACGGTGGTGTCGTCAGCGAGACCCTGGCCTGGATTCCCAGCCTGGGATTGGATCTGGAGGTGCGGCTGGACGGCTTTGCGTGGATGTTTGCCATGTTGGTCAGTGGCATGGGTCTGCTGGTCACCATCTATGCGCGTTACTACCTGGCACCGGAGGACCCGGCCGCGCGCTTTTATTCGCTGCTGCTGGGTTTCATGGGCGCCATGCTGGGCGTGGTGGTGTCGGGCAACCTGCTGCAAATGGTGCTGTTCTGGGAACTCACCAGCGTCTTTTCCTTCCTGCTGATTGGTTACTGGACACACCGCAAGGACGCGCGGCGCGGCGCCCGCATGGCCTTCACCGTCACTGCCACTGGCGGCCTGGCCCTGCTGGCCGGTGTGTTGCTGCTGGGCCAGATGGTGGGCAGCTACCGGTTGGAAGTGGTGCTGGCCGCCGGCGACCTGGTGCGTACCCACCCGCACTACCCTGTCATGCTGGCCCTGGTGTTGCTGGGCGCGCTCACCAAAAGCGCGCAGTTCCCCTTCCACTTCTGGTTGCCCCACGCCATGGCCGCGCCCACGCCAGTGTCGGCTTACCTGCACTCGGCCACCATGGTCAAGGCCGGCGTGTTCCTGCTGGCGCGGCTGTGGCCTGTGCTGGCCGGAACCGATCTGTGGTTCTGGTGGGTGGGCGGCGCGGGCGTGCTCACGCTGCTGCTGGGCGCCTACGTGGCCATGTTCCAGAACGACCTCAAGGGCTTGCTGGCCTATTCCACCATCAGCCACCTGGGCCTGATCACGCTGCTGCTGGGCCTCAACAGCCCGTTGGCGGCGGTGGCGGCGGTCTTCCACATGATGAACCACGCGACTTTCAAGGCCTCGCTGTTCATGTCGGTGGGCATCATCGACCACGAAACCGGTACACGCGACATGCGCCGCCTTGACGGCCTGTACCGCGCCATGCCACGCACCGGCACCCTGGCCATCGTGGCCTGCGCGGCCATGGCGGGCGTGCCGCTGCTCAACGGCTTTCTGTCCAAGGAGATGTTTTTCGCCGAGACCGTGTTCCTGAGCGCCAGCCCCTGGATTGAGCACGGCCTGCCGGTGGTGGCCACCTTGGCCGGGGTGTTTGCGGTGGTGTATTCGCTGCGTTTTGGCCACGACGTGTTTTTCGGCCCACCTGCCACCGACTGCCCGCGCCAACCCCATGAGCCCACGCGCTGGATGCGGGTGCCAGTGGAGCTGCTGGTGCTGGCTTGTGTGGTGGTGGGCGTGGCGCCGGCATGGTCCATCGGCCCCATGCTGGCCACGGCGGCCACTCCGGTGGCCGGGGGCACCTTGCCCGATTACAGCCTGGCGGTGTGGCACGGCGTCAACGCGCCGCTGGTCATGAGCCTGATCGCCACCGTGGGCGGTGTGCTGGTCTACCGGCGCCTGGGCGCTTGGTTCAAATCCCGCCTGGGCAAGGCGGTGCCTTTGCTGCGGCCCAGCGATGGCCGCCGCGTGTTTGAGGCCACGCTGGCCCGCGCGACGGCAGGCGCCCGCGCCGCACTGCGCCGCCTGGGCACCCGTCGGCTGCAGCCGCAGCTGTTTGTGCTGGTGCTGCTGTGTGGCCTGGCCGGCCTGGGCTCCGCCCTGATCGTCCCCTTGACCTGGGGTGACCGCGCACGCCTGCCGGCCACGCCCGAGTTCGTCGTGCTGTGGCTGATCGCCGGGGCCTGTGCCATCGGTGCGGCGTGGCAGGCCAAGTTCCACCGGCTGGCGGCGCTGACCATGCTCAGTGTGGTGGGGCTGGTGCTGTGCATCACCTTTGCCTGGTTCTCGGCGCCCGATCTGGCCCTCACCCAGCTGGCCGTTGAGGTGGTGACCCTGGTGTTGTTCCTGCTGGGCCTGCGCTGGCTGCCGCGCCGCATCGCGCTGGAGGACCCGCGCACAGAAGGCCGCGCGCGCTGGCGGCGTCAGCGCGATCTGGTGCTGGCACTGCTGATCGGCGCCGGATTGGCCGCGCTGTCTTACGCTCTGCTCACGCGCCAGACGCCACCAGCCATCTCACCTTACTTCATTGAAAACGCGCTGCCCCTGGGCGGCGGCACCAATATCGTGAACGTCATGCTGGTGGATTTCCGGGGCTTCGATACCCTGGGCGAGATCACCGTGTTGGGTATCGTGGGCATCACCGTCTACGCCCTCTTGCGGCGTTTCAGACCACCACGCGAGCTGATGGATCGGCCACAACAACAGACCGTGGCCCACGCCGAGCGCAGCGACCTGGCCCAGGCCAACGAGGACGACTCGGACGCCGAGCGTTACTTGGAGGTGCCCGCCGTGCTGGTGCGCCTGCTGCTGCCGGTGGCGGGCGTGTTCGCCTTCCACCTGTTCATGCGCGGGCACAACGAGCCAGGCGGCGGCTTCGTGGCCGGCCTGGTGGTGGCCATCGCCTTCATCGCGCAGTACATGGTCAGCGGCACACGTTGGGTGGAAGAGCGCATGCACCTGCTGCCCCCGCGCTGGATCGCCTTTGGCCTGCTGGTGGCACTGGCCACCGGTGCCGGTGCGCTGTGGTTCGACCACCCCTTCCTCACCACCCACACCGCGCATGTGCATTGGCCGCTGGTGGGCGAGGTGCACCTGCCCACGGCCGCGTTGTTCGACCTGGGCGTGTTCGCTGTCGTGGTGGGGTCCACCCTGCTCATGTTGACCGCCCTGGCCCACCAGTCGCTGCGCGCGCAACGGCGCCAGGCCGCCGACGTGGAAGGGATCAGCTGATGGAGTTCGTGTTGTCCCTCGCCATCGGGGTCATGGCCGGCGCCGGTGTCTGGCTGCTGCTGCGGCCCCGCACCTTCCAGGTGCTGATCGGGCTGTCGCTGCTGTCCTACGCCATCAACCTGTTCATCTTCAGCGTCGGCAGCCTGTCCATTGGGCAGGAGCCCATCGTCAAGCCCGGCCTGCCGGCCGACCTGCTGAACTACAGCGACCCGCTGCCCCAGTCCCTGGTGCTCACTGCCATCGTCATCGGTTTTGCCACGACGGCGCTGTTCCTGGTCGTGCTGCTGGCCCTGCGCGGCCTGTCGGGCGGCGACCACGTGGACGGCGAGGAGGAGCAGCCATGATCGCGCTGGAGCAACTGGTCGTCTGGCCCGTGCTGCTGCCGCTGGGCACGGCCGCCTGCATGCTTATGCTGGGAGAGGGCCGCCGCCCGCTCAAGGCGACGATCAACCTGGCCTCCACGCTCGCGGGCCTGTGGCTGGCGCTGCAGCTGCTGTGGGGCGTGCACACGCGCGACGCGGCCCTGGCATTCGGCGTCTACCTGCCGGGCAACTGGCCCGTGCCTTTTGGCATCGCCCTCGTGGCCGACCGGCTCTCTGCCCTCATGGCCGTGCTGGTGGGCTGTGTGGGCCTGGCCTCGTTGCTGTACGCACTGGCGCGCTGGCAACACGCGGGGGTGTATTTCCATGTGCTGTTTCAGCTGCAGCTCATGGGGCTTTACGGTGCTTTTCTCACCGCCGACCTGTTCAACCTTTTCGTCTTTTTCGAGGTGCTGCTCGCGGCCAGCTATGGCTTGTTGCTGCACGGCGGAGGCGCCGAGCGGGTGCGCGCGGGCCTGCATTACATCGCCATCAACCTGGTGGCCTCGCTGCTGTTCCTCATCGGCGTGGCCGTGCTCTACGGCGTGACAGGCACGCTCAACATGGCCGACATCGCCACCAAGCTGCCGGCGGTGCCCGCCAGCGACCGGGGTCTGCTGCACGCGGGTGCCGCCATCCTGGCCATCGCTTTTTTGGCCAAGGCCGCGCTGTGGCCCATGAACTTCTGGCTGCCCCCCGCCTACGCGGCGGCCAGCGCGCCGGCGGCCGCGTTGTTTGCCATCCTCACCAAGGTGGGCGTGTACGCCCTGCTGCGGCTGTGGACGCTTTGTTTCCCGGCCAGCGCGGGTGCGTCGGCCGGTTTTGGCGGTACGGCGCTGGTGTGGGGCGGTTTGCTCACCCTTGCTTTCGGTGCCATCGGCATGATGGCGTCTCAGCGGCTGGCGCGGGTGGCGGCCTACAGTGTCATCGCTTCGTCGGGCACGCTGATCGCGTCCATCGGGTTTGGCGCGCCTGAGCTCACAACGGGTGCCCTTTATTACCTCGCGAGCTCCACCCTCGCTGGCGCGGCGCTGTTCCTTTTGGTGGAACTGATGGAGCGTGCCCGGCAGGTGGAGCTGGGCCCCGATCAGCTGGACGACGGACGTGCCGCGCTGCCGGCGTTTCTGGCTCCCCCACCCGGTACCAACCTCGACGACGACGAGGAGGCCCTCACGGGTCGCGCCATTCCCGGCGCGCTGGCTTTCCTCGGTGTGGCCTTCATGGTCAATGGGCTCATCGTGGCCGGCTTGCCGCCCCTGTCGGGTTTTGTCGGCAAGCTGGCCATGCTGTCGGCCCTGCCCGCGCTGGAGCGGTTGCCCGCTTGGCTCTTGTTCGCCAGCCTGATCGCTTCCGGCCTGCTGGCGGCCACCGCCCTCATGCGTGTGGGCATGCGGCATTTCTGGACCACACAGGACCGTCCCTCACCCCGGGTGCGCGTGGCCGAAACCCTGCCCATTGCGTTCTTGCTCGGCGCGTCGATCGGTCTGGTGCTGCTGGCCGAACCGGTGCTGGGCTACACCCGCGCCGCCGCCGACGCCCTGCACGACCCCGTGCGTTACATCGAGGCCGTGATGGGTGCGCGCCCGGTGGGGGTGGGATCATGAAGCGCTGGCTGTTGCGCGTGTGGCCCTCGCCCTGGCTGACGTTCGGGCTGTTCTGGGGCTGGCTGTTGCTCAACCGCAGTGTGTCCATCGGCCAAATGCTCATGGCCCTGCTGGTGGCCACTGCGGTGCCGTTGCTGATGGCGCCGCTGCGGCCCACGCCCGGCCCGCTCAAGCGCTGGGGCCTGCTGCTGCGGCTCATCCTGCGTGTGGGGGTGGATGTGGTGCGTTCCGGGCTGGAGGTGGCGCGGGGTGTGCTGCGGTCGCGCCGCCAGCCGCCCCGGGGCCGCTTCGTGCGCATCCCGCTGGACTTGCGCGACGTGCATGCGCTGGCGGCGCTGGCCATGATCTCTGCGGTGGTGCCGGGCACGGTGTGGTCGGAGCTGGCGTCGGACCGCAGCGTGCTGTTGATGCACGTGTTCGATGTCGACGACGAGGCCGCTTTCATCGCCCACTTCAAAGCCACCTACGAGCAACCGTTGCAGGAGATTTTTGAATGAGCCCGCTGCTCTCGGCCACCATCACCCTGACCCTGCTGTTGTACACGGCGGCCATGCTGATGGGCCTGTGGCGGCTGCTGCGCGGCCCCCACGCGCAGGACCGTGTGCTGGCCTTGGATTTCCTCTACACCGTCGGCATGCTGGTGATGCTCGTGCTGGCCATCCGCTATGGCAGCGAGATGTACTTCGAGGGGGCTTTGCTCATGGTGTTGTTCGGGTTTGTGGGCACCGTGGCCCTGGCCAAATTTCTGTTGCGTGGCGAGGTGATCGAATGAGCGGTTGGGTCGCGCACTGGTCGGAGTGGGTGGTGGTAGTGCTGCTGTTGGGCAGCGGCGTGGTGGTTTTGCTGTCGGGTTTGGGCTTGTGGCGCCTGCCCGATTTTTTTCTGCGCATGCATGCGCCGGCCCTGGTGTCCACCCTCGCGGCCTGGGCCGTCACCTTCGCCTCCATCGTCCACTTCAGCGCCACCGGCCAGGGCCTGGCGCTGCACGTGTGGCTGATCATCATTGTGTTGTCGATCACCGCGCCGGTCAGCAGCATGTTGTTGATGCGGGCCGCGCTGTTCAGGCGCCGCCGCGCCGGCGATGACCTGCCACCGCCGTTGTCCGAGCGGGAATGAAACGCGGCGGTCAGGCCTTCAGCGCAGGATGTCGAACAGGTTGGAGAAGGTGTCGGTCCAGGGTCTGAAGCCCGCGCGGGCCAACAGCATCTCGCCGCCTTGCAGCGCCGCCGGCAACGCGGCGGCCTGCGCTGGCGTGACGAACAACACCCACGATGAGCGCCGGCAGTAGGCGTCGCCGTGGCCGCTGGGCAGCTCCAGCAGCAGGGCCACGCGACCCAGGTGCTGGGCGGCGGCGGCCATCACCGGGCGCAGGTCGAGGTAGCGGTTGGTGATGTGCACGGCCAGCCAGCCTTCGGGCGCGAGGTGGCGGCGGTAGGCGTCGAAGGCCTCCAGCGTGAGCAGGTGGGTGGGGATGGAGTCGCCGGAGAAGGCGTCCATGGCCAGCAGGTCGAAGCCCTGGGGTGGCTCGCGCTCCAACATCAGGCGGCCGTCGCCCAGCACCGGCACCACCTGCGCGGGCGTGTCGCCCAGGTAGCTGAAGTGGCGGCGCGCCAGGTCCAGCACCTGGTCGTTGATCTCGTACAGGCGCATCCGGTCGCCCGCGCGGCCGTAGGCGACCAGCGTCCCTGCGCCCAGGCCCACCACACCGATGTGGCGTGGCCGGTCGGTGGGCAGGCTGGCCAGGGCACGCGCCACGCCGGAGCGTTCGCAGTAGTAGGCGGTAGGCTGCCGGGGGTGTTGCAGGTACTGCTCGCCGTGGGTGATGCGCCCGTGCACCATGCTGCGCACGGGGCCCAGGCCCTCTTCCACGCCGTCCTGGATGCGGGTCTGGCTGTAGAAGTTGCGCACCACCTCGGTGTAGCCCTGCACGTAGTCCAGTGAGAGGCCCGTCAGCCGTGCGCCGTACAGCAGCAGGGCCAACACCAGCAGGCCGCGTCCCCAGCGCGGCGCGCGCCGGCCGATCTCGGTCCACAGGGCGCAGCTCACCAGCACGGCCGTGGCCCACAGCGCGATGGGCAGCTCGAAGTAGGCGCTGAAGACCGCTGGCGCCAGCAGGCCCACGAACAGGCCACCCAGGGCACCACCCACCGACAGCATGAGGTAGAACAGGGTGAGGTGGCGCAGGGCCGGTTTGCGCCGCACCAGCTCGCCGTGGCAGACCATGCAGCAGACGAACAGCGCGCCGCACAGCAGGGCCACCAGCCAGGGCACGTCCAGGCCACCGTCCATCACGCGGTCCAGCGCCAGCAGCGACAGCGGCAGCGCCGTCAGGAACAATGGCCGTGCGTAGTAGCGCGGCGCGTCAAAGCACAGGATGAAGCTCAGCAGGTACAGGGCCAGCGGCAGCACCCACAAAAAAGGCACGGGCGCCACGTCCTGCGTGAGGTGGCGGGTGAGGGCCAGCAGCAGGGTGGAGGCGCAAGCCGCCAGGCCCACCCACAGCGCGATTTCGCGCCAGGGCGGGCGCGGCGCATCTTCGTGCGCCTGCACGGGCTGGTTGCCGTTCTGCTGGCGGCGCAGTGTGTAGGCGGCGGTGGCCACGCAGCACAACACGAACAGCACATAGCCGCCAGACCACAGCCAGGCCTGGGGCCGCACCGCCAGGCGCGGCTCCACCAGCACCGGGTAAGACAGCAGGGCCAGCATGGAGGCCAGGTTGGACAGGGCGTAGAGCCGGTAGGTTTGCTGCCCCTGGTGCACGAAGCTGCGCGCGAACCAGGCCTGCATGAGCGGCCCGGTGGTGGACAACATGAGGTAGGGCACGCCCACCGTGGTGGCCAGCACGCCCAGCACGCTCCAGGTGGGCTGGGCCTGGGCCGTGAGCTTCCAGGCCGGATCGGCCACCACCGGCAGGGTGGCCAGGCTGAGCAGCAGCAGGGCGCCGTGCACCCAAGGCTGGCGGGCCGGGCGCAGCTTTTCATGTACCCAGTGCACGTAGGCGTAGCCCAGCAGCAGCTCCACCTGGAAAAACACCAGACACAGCGTCCACACCGAGGACGAGCCGCCGAACCAGGGCAGGATCATCTTGGCGACGATGGGTTGGACCTGGAACAGCAGGAAGGCCGAGATGAAAACGGTGGCGGCGAACAGGGGCATGGCGGGGTCCGTGTGTGGCCGGCAAAGGCGCAGTATCGGGCGCATCGGTCGCCAATGGGCGGCGTTGTGGGTGCGTGTGGCGTGCGGGCGACGCCGTGCGCCTGTGGGTGAGGGTCGCCACAGTGAAGAGGGCGTGGTAGGCTCATCTGACGTGTTGCAGATGAGTTGGCCGCCGTGCAGCGTGCCAGCCCTCCCCGTTGTTGTGCCCATGCCTATCCGTTTTGAAACCCGGTTGCGTGCGGTATTTGCCGCTGCCGCCCTGTGTGCGGCCTTGCTTGCGGCGGTCAGCTGGCGGGTCGGGGTGGACGCGACCCAGGCCACGACCTCGGTCTCGCGCAGCCACGAAATGCTCACCGGCCTGGCGCGTGTTCGTGCCGACACGGCGCAGGTGGAGTTGAGCACCCAGAGTTTTCGCATTTCGGGCGACGTCGCCCGCCTGCAGGAGCGTGATGCCTTTGTGGCCTCGCGCGAGGAACTGTTGGACCGCTTGCGTCAGCAGTTGGCCGACCACCCCCGTCAAATGGCGCAGTGGGTGCAGCTGCGGCAGGTGATCGACGAACGCCTCGCCATCTCGCGGCGCGTTGAGGATTTGCGCAAGACACAAGGGGCGGAGGCGGCCAATGCCTACGTGGCCAGCGCGCCCTTGCAGG
>DASUIK010000148.1:0-8472 GCA_036279795.1 Burkholderiaceae bacterium
GTCGCTGCTCGACACCATCGCCAACCTGTCCGCCATGGCGGCCGACATTTTTGTGGTGCGCCACAGCGAATCCGGCGCGCCTTACCTGATCGCCCAACACGTGGCCCCCCACGTGCACGTGGTGAACGCGGGTGACGGCCGGCACGCCCACCCCACCCAGGGCCTGTTGGACATGTACACCATCCGCCACTTCAAGGGCGATTTCAGCAATCTCACCGTGGCCATCGTGGGCGACGTGCTGCACTCGCGCGTGGCGCGCTCCGACATCCACGCGCTCACCACCCTGGGTTGCCCCGAGGTGCGTGTGGTGGGGCCGCGCACCTTGGTGCCCAGCGACTTGTCGCAGATGGGTGTGCGCGTGTGCCACACGCTGGAAGAGGGCATCAAGGGTGCCGACGTGGTCATCACCCTGCGCCTGCAGAACGAGCGCATGAGCGGCGCGCTGCTGCCCTCCAGCCAGGAGTACGCCAAGAGCTTTGGCCTTACTCCAGAGCGCCTCGCCTGGGCCAAGCCCGACGCCATCGTCATGCACCCGGGGCCCGTCAACCGCGGGGTGGAGATCGCCTCCTCGGTGGTGGATGGCAAACAGAGCGTGGTGTTGCCACAGGTCACCTTCGGCATCGCGGTGCGCATGGCGGTCATGTCCATCGTGGCGGGCAACGAGGCCTGAGACCACACGCATGATCGCTTCCCAACGATTCTGGAGCCCGGCCATTCACGGCTTGCAGGCCTATGTGCCCGGTGAGCAGCCCCAGGGCGGTGGCTGGATCAAACTCAACACCAACGAATGCCCTTACCCCCCTTCGCCGCTGGCACTGGCTCGCATGGTCGAGGCGGTGGATGACCGCTTGCGCCTTTACCCCGATCCGCAGGGCCTCGCATTGCGCGATGCGGTGGCCAACCGCTTCGGGCTGCGGCGCGAGCAGGTGTTCGTAGGCAACGGTTCCGACGAGGTGTTGGCCCACGCTTTCATGGCCTTGATGCGCCACGGCAAGCCGGTGCTCACGCCCGACGTGAGCTACTCCTTTTATCCGGTGTACTGCAACCTCTATGGCATTGAGCACGTGGAGGTGCCGCTGGACGACAGCTTGCGTGTGCGGGTGGCCGACTACCAGCGCCCCAACGGTGGCATCGTCATCCCCAACCCCAATGCGCCCACCGGCGTGGCGTTGCCACTGAGCGAGGTGCGTCGCCTGCTGGACCTCAACCGCGATTCGGTGGTGTTGGTGGACGAAGCCTATGTGGATTTTGGCGCCGAAAGCGCGGCCAGCCTGGTGGACGAGTTTCCGCAGTTGCTGGTGGTGCAAACCCTGTCCAAATCGCGTGGGTTGGCCGGCTTGCGGGTGGGTTTTGCCCTGGGGCATCCCGACCTGATCCAGGCGCTGACCACTGTGAAGGACGGCTTCAACTCGTACCCGCTGGACCGCGTGGCCCTGGCCGGTGCTCAGGCCGCCATCGAAGACGAGGCTTACTTCCAATCGCTCACAAGGCGCATCGTGGACAGCCGGAAGTGGCTGACGGGGCAACTGGGCGCATTGGGCTTTGACTGCCTGCCTTCCAGCGCCAATTTCATCTTCGCCAGCCACCCCGGGCACGATGCCGCGCAGCTGCAGCAGCGCCTGCGCGAGCACAAGGTGTTGGTGCGCCATTTCAAGCAGGCACGCATTGCCCAGCACCTGCGGATCACGGTGGGTTCGCAAAACGAATGCGAGGCCCTGGTGGCCGCGCTGCAAGACATCCTGGGTCGGCCCGTGGCGGCGGCCCCATCCTTCAAGGTGACTTCCGCATGAAGATACTGATCCAGAACGGTCGCGTCATCGACCCCGCCACCGCGCGCGACGAACGCGCGGACATCGCGATTGCCGCTGGCCGCATCCTCTCGGTGGGCCAGGTGCCCGCCGATTTCCATCCGAACCGCAGCATCGACGCCAGCGGCTGCATCGTGGCCCCTGGCCTGGTGGACCTGTGCGCACGCCTGAAAGAGCCGGGGCTGGAGCACGAAGGCATGCTCGAATCCGAGATGGCCGCAGCCGTCGCGGGGGGCGTCACCTCGTTGGTGTGCCCGCCCGACACCGATCCGGTGCTGGACGAGCCTGGCCTGGTGGACATGCTCAAGTTCCGCGCCGAAAAGCTGCATCTGGCTCGGGTCTTCCCGCTGGGTGCACTCACGCGTGGCCTCAAGGGCGAGGTGTTGACTGAGATGGTGGAGTTGACTGAGTCCGGCTGCATCGGTTTTGGTCAGGCCGAGGCTGCCATCGTCAACACCCAGGTGCTGCAGCGTGCCTTGCAGTACGCCGCCACCTTTGGCTACACCGTCTGGTTGCGCCCGCAAGATTTCTGGCTGGGCAAGGGCGTGGCCGCCAGTGGCCCGCTGGCCACCCGCATGGGCTTGGCGGGCGTGCCCGTGGCCGCCGAGGTGATTGCGCTGCACACCGTGTTTGAACTGCTGCGTGGCGTGCACAAGGCCGGCAGCGGCGCGCGCCTGCACCTGTGCCGCCTCAGCAGTGCCGCCGGGCTGGAGCTGGTGCGCCAGGCCAAGGCCGAGGGGCTGCCCGTCACCTGCGACGTGAGCGTGCACAACCTGCACCTGAGCGACGTGGACATCGGCTACTTCGACAGCCGCGCCCGTGTCACGCCACCGGTGCGCCAGCAGCGCGACCGCGCTGCCCTGCGTGCCGGCCTGGCCGATGGGTGCATCGACGCCCTGGTGTCCGACCACAACCCTGTAGATGCCGACGCCAAGGTGCTGCCGTTTGCCGAAGCGGAGGCCGGTGCCACCGCCATCGAGTTGTTGCTGGGCCTTGCGCTGAAGTGGGCCGACCAGGACAACATTCCGCTGACTCAGGCGCTGGGCACGCTGACGCACCGCCCGGCCGCTGTGCTGGGCAACAGCCTGGGCACCCTGCAAGCCAGCGTGGGCCGCATTGCCGTGGGCGGTGTGGCCGACCTGTGTGTGTTCCAACCCGGCGAGCACTGGGTGGTGGGCGCGGACACCTTGCGCAGCCAGGGCAAACACACGCCCTTTGGTGGCCACGAGCTGCCGGCCCGTGTGCGGGCCACACTGGTGGGCGGGCAACTGGCCTTCGATCGCAGCGCGGCCCACGCGTGATGGCGGGCTTGCCTGCCACGCTCCGTGCCATCAGCGCCTTTGTGCGGGGCCTGGGGCACGTGTTGGGCGGTTTGTGGACCATCCACCGGGTGTTCCCGCAACTGAGCCCGGCCGATCGCACCGAACGTGTGCGCTTGTGGTCGCGGCAAATGCTTGCCATCCTGCATGTGGACTTGCATGTGCTCGGCGAGCCACCCGCTCAGGGCCCCCTGCTGGTGGTGTGCAACCACATTTCGTGGCTGGACATCCTGGTGCTCAACGCCGCCCAGCCGACCCGTTTTGTCTCCAAAGCCGATGTGCGTGGCTGGCCGGTGCTGGGCGCCTTGATCACGGGGGCGGGCACCCTCTACATCGAGCGCGAAAGCCGACGCGACGCCATGCGCGTGGTGCACCAGATGGCCGATGCCCTGCGCGCAGGGGACATGCTCAGCGTCTTCCCCGAAGGCACGACGGGCGACGGCCGCGAACTCTTGCCCTTTCACGGCAACTTGCTGCAAGCCGCCATTGCGGTGAACGTGCCCGTGTTGCCGGTGGCGCTGTGTTTTGTCGAGCGCGACAGTGGTCAGCCCAGCGACGCGCCCACCTACATCGGCGACACCACGCTGATCGCCTCCATCTGGCGCACGCTCAAAGCGGGCAACGTGCGTGCCGAGCTGCGCTACGGCCCGCCGCAACGCGCCGGTGGCATGGACCGCCGCACCTGGGCGCAGGTGCTGCGGCGCGACATTGGCGCCATGCTGAACTGAGCCGCGGCTTCAACCCTTGGCCTTGGCGCGCGCCAGCATCAGCTCGGTGCTGGTTTTGCGGTCGGCGTTGACACGTTGCACGTGTGGGCGCTCGCCCATTTTTTTCAGGTAGTCGCGCACCGGCAGTTCGGCCAGGAAGTCCCGGCCGTAGATGATTTTGGTGGCCCCGCTGACCAGCGGCAGGTGCACGATGGCGGCGCAATCGGCCAGGGTGAAGCGGTCGCCCCCCACGTAGGGCGCGAACTTGGCCAGCTTGGCAAACGCGGCGATGTTTTTTTCAAGCTGCTGCCCCACCTTCTCTTTGGTGCTGTCACTGACCTTGCCGCCGAAGAACGCCTCGCCGTACAGGTTGCGCGCCACCAGCTCCAGATGCAGCTCCAGAAACGTGATGAGTTCGCGAACTTTGGCCGCGCCAAAGGGATCGGCCGGTACCAAGGCGGGTTGCGGGTGGGCCGCCTCGATGTAGTCGAGGATGACCTGCGACTCGCACAGCGTGCCGTGTTCGGTCTTGAGGTAGGGCACCTTGCCCAAGGGCGTGGCGGCCAGATCGCACTGGCCCACCCACACCTGTTCTTCCTGGAAGCCCAGGTTTTTTTCGAGCAGGGCGAGTTTGACCTTGTTGTAGTAGTTGCTGGCCGAGAAGCCGCAGAGTGTCAGCATGGGTGTCTCCTGAAAGGGAAATCCATTATGGGTGGCTGTGCAATGCGGAGCCGTCACCCATGTACCAGTTCGCGCGCCAGGCGGTTGTGCCGCTCCAGCAGCACCGGCAGGTCCACCGTCTGTAGTTGGCCATCGCGCACCACCACGCGGCCGTGCACGATGTTGTGTTGCACCCGGGGCACATGGCAGAAGAAGAGGGCGGCCAGCGGGTCGTGGTGAGCACCGGCCAGGCCGATCTCGTCGAGCGGGATGGTGACGATGTCGGCGGCCATGCCGGGGGCCAGGGCGCCGATGTCGTCGCGCCCCAGCACGCGGGCGCCGCCCAGGGTGGCCAGCTCCAGCACCTCGCGTGCGGTGAGCGCCGAAGGGCCTTTGATGGGACCATGGGCCACCCGCTGCAGCAGGAGGGCCAACCGGGCCTCGCCCAGCATGTGGCCGCTGTCGTTGGAGGCCGAACCGTCCACCGCGATGGCCACCGGCACACCCGCGTCGCGCATGGCGCGTATGGGTGCGGCGCCCGAGGCCAGGCGCATGTTGGAGCCTGGGCAGTGGGCCACGCCGGTGCCGGTGCTCGCGAACAGGCGGATGCCGGCCTCGTCCAGCTTCACGCAGTGGGCATGCCACACGTCCGGGCCCACCCAACCCAGTTGCTCGGCGTATTCGGCCGGCGTGCAGTTGAACTTCTCGCGGGTGTAGTCGATGTCTTTGTCGTTTTCGGCCAGGTGGGTGTGCAGCGAGACGCTGTGGTCGCGCGCCAGCACGGCGGCGTCGCGCATCAGTTCGCGGCTGACGGAAAAAGGCGAGCAGGGCGCCACCACCACGCGCTGCATGGCGTAGCGGGTCGGGTCGTGCCAGCGTTCGATCACGCGCTGGGTGTCGGCCAGGATGTGGGCTTCGGTTTCGACCACGCTGTCGGGTGGCAGGCCGCCAGCGCTTTCGCCCACGCTCATGGCGCCGCGTGCGGCATGAAAGCGCATGCCGATCTCAGCCGCCGCTTCCAGGCTGTCGTCCAGGCGCGAGCCGTTGGGGAAGAGGTAGAGGTGGTCGCTGCTGGTGGTGCAGCCCGAGAGCAGCAACTCGGCCATGGCGGTCTGGGTCGAGACACGCACCATCTCGGGCGTGAGCCGCGCCCAGATGGGGTAGAGCACCCGCAGCCAGTCGAACAGCTCGCAGTCCTGCGCCGGGCGCACCACACGGGTCAGGCTTTGGTACATGTGGTGGTGCGTGTTCACCAGGCCGGGAATGACCACCTGGTTGCGGGCGTCGATCACGGTGTCGGCGCTGCTGGGCAGTTCATGGCTGGGGCCCACGGCTTCGATCACGTGGCCACGCACGAAGACGGCGCCGTCTTCGATCTCCCGGCGCTGCGCGTCCATGGTCACCAGCAGGCGGGCGTTCTTGATCAACAGGGTGTGCATGGTGTGCTCCAAAAAAGAAAGGGCCGGTCTGCTTGGGTGCAGACCGGCCCAACTGGTGAAGGTGTCAGTGGCTCAGTGGCCGCCTTCGGCCTGCATGGCCGCCTGGCGGATTTCCTCTTCGCTGCTGCCCTGGGCACCGTTGAAGAACATGTTCAGCACCACGGCACTGATGGTGGTCAGCAGGATGCCCGATTCGAGCAGCGGGTGCAAGCCGTGAGGCATGTGTTGCATCCACGCCGGCGCCACCAGGGGCATCATGCCCAGGCTGATGGACACGGCCACGATGTAGAGGTTGTTCTTGTTGTCCTTGAAGTTCACGCCTGCCAGGATGCGGATACCGGTGGCCGCCACCATGCCAAACATCACCAGGCCGGCGCCGCCCAGCACGTATTGGGGCAGCGACTCGATGAGCGCCGCCATTTTGGGGATCAGGCCCAACACGATGAGGATGATGCCGCCGGCCACACAGACGAAGCGGCTGCGAACACCGGTCACGCCCACCAGACCCACGTTCTGCGAGAAGCTGGTGTAAGGGAAGGTGTTGAAGATGCCGCCGATCAGCGTGCCCAGGCCGTCCGTGCGCAGGCCGGCGGTGAGGTTTTGTTGTGTCATCTTGCGCCCGGTCAGGTCGGACAGCGCCAGGAACATGCCGGTCGATTCGATGAAGGTCACGATCATCACCAGCACCATGGTCACGATCAGCACCGGGTCAAAAATCGGGGCGCCGAAGGAGAAGGGCAACACCACGTCGAACCAGTGGGCGCTGGCCACCTTGTCGAAGTGCATCTTGCCCAGCACGGCGGTCAGCACGCCGCCGGCCACGATGCCCAGCAACACCGAGATGTTGGCCAGGAAGCCACGCCCGAACTTGGCAATGGCCAGGATCACGGCGAGCACGAAGAAGGCGATGGCCAGGTTGTCCAGCGCGCCGTAGCCAGCGTTGACGATCATCTTGCCGGGGTTGGCCGGATCGGGGATTTTGGCCAGAAAGGCCGGGCCGCCCAGCGCCCAGCCAATGCCCACGCGCATGAGGCTGATGCCAATGACCGCGATGATGGTGCCAGTGACCACAGGGGGAAAAAACCGCAGCAATCGGCTGACCAGTGGCGCGATGAAGATGCCTATGACCCCCGCCGCGATGATGGCGCCGAAGATGGTGCGCGCCCCCTCGGTGCCGGGCAGGCTGTTGGCCATGGCCACCATGGGCCCCACGGCGGCAAAGGTCACGCCCATCATGACCGGCATGCGGATGCCGAACCACTGCGTCATGCCCAGCGACTGGATCAGCGTGACGACGCCGCAGCAAAACAGGTCGGCCGAAATCAGCAGGGCCACCTGTTCGGGCGAAAGCTTGAGCGCGCGGCCCACGATCAGGGGCACGGCAATGGCCCCGGCGTACATGACCAGAACGTGTTGCAGCCCCAGCGTGAACAGGCGCCCATTGGGCAGGCGCTCGTCCACCGGGTGCACGCCGGTGGTGGTGGTGTGGTTCATCTTGTCTCCTCGTTGGTATGTGTAGATGTATGGCCTTGAGGTGGGCCCATGGGCAAGGATAGGTGTCGCGCTGCAATCGAGAAAGATGCACAATCAAATAATTCAATCGGATATGACGATCAAATCCTCTTTGCCCGAATTGCGGGTCTTCATCACCCTGGCCGAAAGTGGCCACTTCACCCGTGCGGCCGAGCGCTTGGGCATGTCGCAGTCGTCGTTGAGCGCATCGCTGGGCAAGCTGGAGACCCTGCTGGGCACCCGCCTGTTTGATCGCCACACCCGGGGTTGCCGCCTCACCGATGCCGGCAATGCCTTGTTGCCGGCCGCCCACCGGCTGGTGGCAGACTGGGACCAGTGGCTGGTCGATGCGCGCGACTTTGCCCGCTTCTCGCGCGGGCGGGTGTCGGTGGCGGCGCCCAACGCGCAGTGCGCCATGCTGCTGCCGCCGGTGATACGGCGTTTTCGCGACAGCCACCCAGGTGTGCGCGTGACCGTGCACGACGTGCCCGAACACGAAGTGCATGCTCTGGTGCGCAGCGGCGCGGCCGACCTGGGCATTGCCACCGCTACCGAGTTGCGCACCGACTTGGTGGCTACACCTTTGTACGCCGATGAGTTCGTGCTCGCCATGCACCACGAGCACCCGCTGGCCCGGGCGCGCCGGCTGGATTGGCCCGAGGTGGCACGCGAGGCCTTGATCGGTTATTTGCCCGGCAACCCGGTGCGCCGATTGCTGGAAGACGAACTGGCGGTCCGTGGCATACAGCTGGCCTACGCCTACGAGATCGCCTTGCCCTGGACCATGATGGGGCTGGCCAGTGAAGGCTTGGGTGTGGCGGTGGTGACGCGTGCCTTGCGACCGCTGGCGCAGTGGCACGGTCTGGAGGTGCGCGCGGTGGGCTCGCCGCCGCTGGCGCGCACCCTGACGCTGCTGCGTGCCCCAGGCGGCTCGCCCTCGCCGGCGGTGGCGGCTTTTCGGGACGAGCTTCTGAAAACCGCTGTCAGCTGAGCAGGTCGAGCAGGGTGCGGGCGATGACCCGCGTGG
>DASUIK010000149.1:0-2037 GCA_036279795.1 Burkholderiaceae bacterium
TTGTGACCAGCTTCATCACCGCGGCGGTGGAGCTGTCGGCCACCATCCTGCTGACCTCGGCCCAAAGCCAGGCGCCCATGAGCTACGGCATCTACCTCTACATGCAAAGCATTTCGGGCCGTGGCCCGGGCGCGGCGCTGGGTGTGCTGGCGGTGGTGGTGGTGGGCCTGGGCACCTACTTCTCGCACCGCTTCGTTGAACAATCGCGCGCCACCGTGCAGGCGCAACCCGCTTCCCACTGAGCCCCACACACAGGTGCCCTCATGTCTCTGAACAAAGTTTCTCTCGAAGCCCGGCACATCAGCCTGAGCTACGGCAGCACCGAGGTGCTGCGCGACATCACACTCAAGATCGAACCCGGCGAGTTTTTTGCCCTGCTCGGGCCGTCCGGCTCGGGCAAGTCCACGCTGCTGCGCCTGATCGCCGGCTTCAACCAGCACCAGCGCGGCGAGCTGCTGGTGGACGGCAAGGACATCACCGGCACGCCACCCCACCAGCGCAACGTGGGCATGGTGTTCCAGAACTACGCGCTGTGGCCACACATGACGGTGTGGGACAACGTGGCCTTTGGCCTGGTGGAGCGGCGTGAAAGCCGCGACGCCATCAAGCGCAAGGTGGGCGCCGCGCTGGAGCTGGTGGGCCTGCAGGACTACGGTCAACGCCGCCCAGCCCAGCTGTCGGGCGGGCAGCAACAGCGCGTGGCGCTGGCGCGCACCATCGTCATCGAGCCCAAGCTGCTGCTGCTGGACGAACCCCTCTCCAACCTCGACAAACAGCTGCGCGTGCAAATGCGCGAAGAGCTGAAGAACCTGCAGCGCAAGCTGGGCCTGACCACCATTTTCGTGACCCACGACCAGGAAGAGGCCATGACCACGGCCGACCGCATGGCGGTGCTCGACAAAGGCATCCTGCAGCAGGTGGGCTCGGCCGCCGGTTTGTACGACTTTCCCATCAACCGCTTTGTGGCGGGTTTTGTGGGCACGGCCAACCTCATCGACGGCGAGGTGGTGTCCACCAACGGCGACGCCCTGGCCTTCCGCGCCAGCGGCCTGGGTGAGCTGCGCTTCCCGCGCGGCGAGAACACCCCTACCAAGGGGCCAGCGGCCATGGTGTTCCGCCCGCACCAGGTGCACATCACCGTGGGCGACGAGCAGGTGGACGCCTCGCGCGTGTGGGTGAACGGCCTGGTGGAAAGTGCCGAGTTTCTGGGCGAGTTTTCGCGCTACCGTGTGCGCGTGGGCGAGGTGGCCATGGTGGCGGACCAGGCACACTACGCGGGCCTGTCGATGTTCGCGCCAGGCGCGCAAGTGCGCTTGGGGATCGACCCCACGCAGGTGCGTTTCCTCGACCGCTGACCACACCACCGATCCGTCCCGCCCCTCCCGCATGGAGATCTACCAGCTCAAAGCCTTTGTCACCGCTGCCCGGCTCGGCAACCTCACCCGCACGGCCGAGGTGCTGCACCTCACCCAGCCCGCCATCACCGCTCAGATCAAGGCGCTGGAGGAGGAGCTGGGGGTGGCCTTGTTCGATCGCCGCCCCGGCCGCATCAGCCTGACCAAGGCGGGTGAAGCCTTGTTGGGCGAAGCCGACCAGGTGCTGTTGGCCACCGCGCAGCTGCAGGGCAAGGCGCGCGAGTTGCAGGGTGAGGTGAGTGGCCACCTGAACCTCGGCACGGTGGGCGACCCCGAGGCCTTGCGCCTGGGCGCCCTGGTGGCCGCGTTGGTGACGACGCTGCCCCTGCTCGACATCAAGACCAAAAACGGCAACGCCGAAGAGCTGCGCGAGCTGGTGGCGGCCGGCGCGCTGCAAGGCAGCTTCTACATCGGCCCCAACATCCCGCGCGAGGTGGGCGGCTTGGCGCTGCAGACGGTGCGCTACCGCATCGTGGCGCCGATGGCCGTGGAGGAGCGCCTGCGCCTGGCCGGCTGGCACCAGATCGCAGCGCTGCCCTGGATCGTGGCGCCGCCCCAGCACCACATCCACACCTTGTTGCGCGACTTGTTTGCGCGCCAGGGCGTGTTGCCGAACGTGGCA
>DASUIK010000150.1:0-4351 GCA_036279795.1 Burkholderiaceae bacterium
CGGGGGACGGGCCGTGCGCTCGCTGGCCAACACCCCCGCACGCCCGGGCCAAACGGTCATCCTGTCGCTGGACATCAAGCTGCAAAAACTGGTGGAAGACATGTTTGGCCAACGCCGGGGCGCGCTGGTGGCCATGGACCCACGCAGTGGCGAGGTGCTGGCCTTTGTCAGCAAGCCCACCTTCGACCCCAACCTGTTCGTCGAAGGCATCGACGTCGAGAACTGGCGCTTGCTCAACGAGTCGCTGGACAAGCCGCTGCTGAACCGCGCCCTGCGCGGCACTTACCCGCCCGGCTCCACCTACAAGCCTTTCATGGGGCTGGCCGCCCTGGAAACCGGCAAGCGAACGCCCGGCGCCATCACCAACGACCCGGGCTACTGGATGTTCGGCAACCACCGCTTCCGCAGCCACGGCGATGGTGGCCTGGGTGCGGTGGACCTGCACCGCAGCATCGTCGCGTCCAGCAACGTCTACTACTACGCCCTGGCCAACGACATGGGGGTGGACCTGATCCACGACTTCATGAAACCGCTGGGTTTCGGCCAGATCACCGGCATCGACCTCAAGGGTGAGGTGCGGGGCGTGTTGCCCAGCCAGGCCTGGAAACGTCAGACCTACAAGCGCCCCGAACAGCAGAGGTGGTACGCAGGAGAAACCATCTCGCTGGGCATCGGCCAAGGCTACAACAACTTCACCATGCTGCAGCTGACACAGGCCATGTCGGCGCTGGCCAACCAGGGCGTGAAGCACAAGCCCCGCCTGGCCGTGGCCACCGAAGACCCGGTGCTGCGCACACGCAGCCCCATTCCCTCCGAGCCACCGGAAAACCTGCATTACAAAGCCGACAACGTGGCCACCATCTTGCGTGCCATGGAGGCAGTGACCACCGCAGGCACTTCTACCCGGGTGTTTGCTGGCGCGCCGTACCGCAGCGGTGGCAAGACCGGCACGGCGCAGGCCGTCACCATCGGGCAGAAGGACAAATACGACGTGCGGCGCCTGGAAGAACACCAGCGCGACCATTCGCTCTACCTCGCCTTTGCTCCCGTGGAGAGCCCCCAGGTGGCGCTCGCCGTGGTGGTGGAAAACGCGGGCTTCGGTGCGGCCCATGCCGCCCCCATCGCCCGCCGTGTGTTCGATTACCTGTTGCTGGGCCAATACCCGAGCGAAGAGGACATGGCGGCCGTGAGCAAGGGACTGGCCGCGGCACCCATTGGCAAGCCGCGGATGGCCAGCGAGATCAGCTTGGGGCCGCAGCCCTGAGCTTCTGCGTCAACGCAGGTAGGCGTCGAACCCGGTCTTGAGAATGAGGGCGCTGACCACCACGATGAACACGCCGCGCACGAAACCCGCACCGTGTTTGAGCGCCAGGCGTGTGCCAAGCACACTGCCCAGCACATTGGCCACCGCCATGGCCAGCGCAAAGTGCCACCACACGTGGCCCTTCCAGGCGAACAGCATCAGGGCAGAGGCATTGCTGGCGGTGTTGAGCAGCTTGGCCGAGGCGCTGGCGTTCAGAAAATCGTAGCCCAGCCAACGCACGAACAGGAAGACGAAGAAGCTGCCGGTGCCCGGGCCGAAGAAGCCGTCGTAGAAACCGATCACCAGGCCCAGCACGCTGGCCGCCAAGGCCTCCCCGGTGCCAGCAAAACGCGGCGTGTGGTGGCGCCCCAGCTCTTTTTTGAGCAGGGTGTAGATAAGCACCAGCACCAGAATGGCTGGCAGCACCTTGCGCAGGAACTCGGGCGAGATGACGGTCACAGTCCATGCACCGGCCAGCGAACCCAGGAAACACACGGCCACCGCAGGCAGCAGGGCGTGCCAGCGCATCTGAACCCGGTGGGCGTACTGCCAGGTGGCAGCGGCTGTGCCCCACACCGAAGCGCCCTTGTTGGTGCCAAAAAGCGTCGCCGGGTGGGCGGCCGGAAAAGTGGCAAACAAGGCCGGCACCAACACCAGCCCCCCGCCGCCCACAATCGAATCCACAAAACCGGCCAACCCCGAGGCCAGTGTCACAACAATCCATTCCATGGGAAGGATTGTCGCACCCAGGTTCAAAGGGGCACCCGGCGCTCCAGCAGGGCCTTGAGGCGCGGCAGGGCGGCCGTCATGGCGGCACGCCCGGCCTCGATGGAGCGCTGGCGCGAGGCGAAATCGGCGCTGCCCACACCGGCCAGGGCCGGCCGCACCACCAGATCGGCCCCGCCCAGCTCCAGCCGGTTGATGCTCTGGCCCATGATGGCAAAGGTTTGCAGCAGCATGCGGAAGGTGTCGTTGGTGGCGTTGCCCTCGGGCGCGCTGGAGATGTCCACCGCGATCACCAGCTCGGCCCCCATCTGCCGTGCCTGGCGTACCGGCACCGGTGCCACCAAGCCGCCGTCCACGTACTCGCGGCCGCTGATCTCCACCGGCACAAACACCCCTGGCACCGCGCTGGACGCGCGCACCGCCGTGCCCGTGTCGCCACGGCGGAACACCACCCCCTCGCCGCGCTGCAATTCGGTGGCCACCACACCCACAGGCAGCGGCATCTGTTCCAGCAGCTTGCCGCCCACCTGCTGGTTCACGTAGCGCGCCAGCGCATCGCCACGCAACATGCCCCGGCTGAACAGTGGCAAGGTCCAGTCGGTGATGGCGGCTTCCTCCATGGCCAGCGCCGCGCGCTCCAGTTCGGCGCCGTTTTTGCCGCTGGCGTACAGCACCGCCACCAGGCTGCCCGCCGAGGTGCCAGCCACCAGCTCAGGCCGTATGCCGTTGCGCTCCAGCACCTGGATCACGCCCACGTGCGCAAAGCCACGCGCCGCGCCCCCACCCAGCGCCAAGCCCACCCGCAACGGCCGCGTGGGCGCAGGCTGAGCCACCGGCGCAGGCGTGGGCTCGGGTGCCGCAGGGGGCTGGGGCGGCGTGGTGCAAGCCGCCAACACGGCCAACCCACCCAGCGCACACATGCGCCAGATCAGGCGCCACACCAGGCGTCGAAAAGTTATCTTCATTAAGAATGATTCGCGTTAGTGTTAATATGCAGGCGATTTTATCCGCCCACAGGAAGCCATCATGCGTCTGAACGTCCCACCCACCCTCGTGTTTGCCGCCGCAATGGTGGCGCTGTCTTCGCCGGTCCTGGCGCAGGACAAGGTGCTCAACATCTACTCGGCGCGTCACTACCAGACCGACGAAACCATGTACGAGGCCTTCACCAAGGCCACCGGCATCAAAATCAACCGCGTGGACGGCGACGACGCCGGCATTGTGAACCGCCTCAAGGCCGAAGGCGCATCGTCGCCAGCCGACCTCGTGCTGCTGGTGGACGCCGCCCGCATGGCCTCGGCCGACGCGCAAGGCCTGTTCCAGCCTATTCAGTCCAAGCTGCTGGACGACGCGATCCCGGCCCACCTGCGCGCCGCACGCACCGCCGAAGGCGTGACGTGGACGGGTTTCTCCACCCGCGCGCGCGTCATCGTGTACGACCCGCTGCGCGTGAAAGCCGCCGACGTGGCCAACTACGAACAACTGGCCGACCCCAAACTCAAAGGCATGGTGTGCACCCGCGCGGGCTCGCACCCCTACAACCTCTCGCTCTTCGCCACCGTGGTCGAGCGCCTGGGCGATGCCCAGGGCGAAGCCTGGCTCAAGGGCGTGGTGGCCAACATGGCCCGCGACCCCAAAGGTGGCGACACCGACCAGGTCAAGGCCGTGGCCTCGGGTGAATGTGGCGTGGCGCTGAGCAATTCCTACTACGTGGCCCGGCTGCTCAAGTCGGACAAGCCCGAGGACCGCGCCACCATGGAAAAAGTGCGCGTGGTGTTTCCCAACCAGGGCACATCAGGCGCCCACGTGAACATCGCCGGCGCCGCCGTGGCCAAACACGCCAAGAACCGCGCCAACGCGATCGCGTTCATGGAATACCTGGCCAGCCCGTCGGCGCAGAACTACTTTGCCAACGGCAACAACGAGTTCCCGGTGGCCAAGGGCGTCAAGTCCGACAACCCCGCCATCAAGGCCATGGGCGGTGACAACTTCAAGGGCGACAACGTGTCCCTGACCGTGGTGGCCAAGAACCTGCCCAAGGTGCAGCAGATGCTGGACCGGGTGGGGTACAAGTAAAGACCACCCCGTTGCTTGCCCGCTTCGCGTGGCCGCATCCCCCTCAAGGGGCGACACCAGCCGTCCGGCAGAGCCGGCCCGGCGGCGTCCCCCGACAGGATCAAACCCTCCAAAAAACCGGCTCACGCCGGTTTTTTTATTGGTGAAGCCAAGCGTCAAAGAAAAAGACCCGACCGCTTGCGCAGATCGGGCCAAACATCTTTTGTGGAGATGATCTCTCTGACAGCTCAGTGACGGCGGGTCCTC
>DASUIK010000151.1:0-6321 GCA_036279795.1 Burkholderiaceae bacterium
CCAGTGTAGCAACCGCCCCTCTGCAGCCCTCAGGGCGTGGGCGGCGGCTCGCTGTCGGCGATGTCCATCATGCGCAGGCTCACGCCGCCGGATTGGCGCAGGTTCTTGTCGCCAATCACCGGCCGCGACGCAAACGAGGCGTAGCGCACCCGCAAAGCCTGGATCTCGGTGCCCAGCGCGGGCGCGTCGTCAATGCGTGCTTCGTAGCGTTTGAACACACCCCAGGCCGATTCGATGACCTTGGCGTTCTGCGTGTTCAGGGCGTCGTCGCGCAGCTCCAGCACCGCCGCACGCGGGTTGCCCGCCAGGCTCTGGCGCATGGCTTTCTCGATCATGTGCAGCACCTGCGTCAGCGTGTCGCCCAGCCGGTCCGCGTAAGGCGGGTGGGCCACCGCCGCCTTGGCCAGCAGTTCGGTCAGGGCCTTGGACGTGCAAAACCGCAGGCCGATGCGCTGCACCGCGGTGTCCACTTCGTCGAGCTGGATGGCGCGCTGCGCCATGAGCGACAGCAAGGTGAGCAGGTTGCAGGCGGCCTCGAAGTCGAAGTTGTCATCGCCCACGGTGGCGATCATGGCGCGCACCAGCTCCAGCACGCGCGCGGTCTGGTGCTCCTGCATCTGCATCAGGATGTCGATCACCTGCGCCAGCCGGCGCAGGCGCACCGACTTGTCGAAGCGGTCGGCCATGTTGCGGGCATCGTCCAGGCAGCGCTGCAAGCCCTTTTTATCGTTGTTGCCCAGGCGCATGAAGGCCAGCAACACCAGCGACTGCGCATCGAACATCTTGGAGTCCAGCCCCAGGCGCACCGCGCGGCTGAGCATCTCCTCGGCCATCTTGGGGTCGCCACAGTAGTGGGCCAACATGCCCAGGCGTTGCAAGCGGCCGATGGAAGCGGGCGTCATGTCGGCCGCCATCTTGTATGAGACCATGGCGCTCTCGAAATTGCCCATTTCGATCTGCGCCCGGCCCATCACGTCGTAGGCATCGGCGTAGCCGGGCTCGGCGTTGATCAAGCCCTCCAGCGTGGTGCCGGCCTGCGCCACTTGGCCCGCTTCCAGCTGCACGCGGGCCACGCCGAGGCGGGCCCAGGGCAGGGTTTTGGCAGCGATCACCGCCTCGTACAGCTTTTGTGCGTCGTTGAATTTTTCGAGGCGCAGCAGCAGCTCAGCGCCCACGCGCGCGGCGTACAGCCAGAACTCGCCGCGTTTTTCGAAACGGTCCAGGCAAAGCTCGGCGGCCTCGGCAAAGGCCTGTTTTTCGATAGCGGCAAAAATGGCTTGCAGCGACACCTTGCGCCGCCTGGCTTGGTGCAAGCGTGTGTCGAGCTGGGCGGCGGTGTAGGGCTTGAGCAGGTAAGAGTCGAGTGCCGACTCCGCGGCCTCGGCCACCTTGGCGTAAGACGCCTCGCCGGTGGCCATGATGAAGATGGTCGCGAACGGCAACAGGCCGCTGCGGCGCAGGTCGTCCAGCAGGTCCTGCCCGGTGGCGTTGTCGTTGGGGAAATGCTGCTCGCAAATCACCACGTCGAAGGTGCGAAATTCGAGGTGGCGCCGTGCGTCGGCAATGCGCGAGGCCTGCGAGACCTGGCGCAGCCCCAAGTCGCGCAACTGCGACACCAGGATGGAGCGTGACACTGGGTTGCCATCGACCACCAGGGCCGAGCCATCTCTCAGGTCGTTTTTGAGTTTGCTCATGGGAAAAGATTGCGCCCAATGTAACCACCCACGGGCGCCAACACAACCTCAGGTGGGTGCGGCTATGGCAACAGCGTGGCCAGTCCACCTTCGGGCTCGAAGCGCCCGTTGCGGTGCAGCAGCCGTGTCGGGCCGTCCCACACGGGCTCACGCACGCTGTGGCGCTCGTCACCGGGGTAGCAGATCACACGCACGCCCTCGTGGTCATGCGGTTCTGGCTGAACCAGCGTGGGCCCCGCCCGGCGCGCGGCCTCCAGCAAGCCATCCACCTGCGTGTGGCGAGCCAGTTGCGACAGGCTCATGATCTGCGGCGGCGCCAGGTCAATCGCACCATCCCAATACCGCTGCAGCGCCTCGCGCGGCGTCAGCCACACGGCCTCCGTGGCCTCGTGGTCATCGTGTTGTGCCTCCTGGTCGGCCGGCGCGCGTGCCACGAAAAAACGCGTGTCAAAACGTTTTCGGGTGACCGAGGCCAGCCGAGGTGTGATCCAACGCGACCATGGCACGAGACTGGCCGTGGGGGCGCGTTGCCCCCGTGCGGCGAGTGCGTCCATCAGCGAACGGCCTTCGGCCAGGCTGTGGCGCATGGCAGCCAATCCCGCCGCATCCACCTGCGCGCCCGGCAGCACACCACACTCTTCCAGCGTTTCACGCAGCGCGGCGAGGTACAGCCCCACCGCCGTGTCCACCGGGGTTTCGGGCTCGGCCAATTCGGCACGCAGCTGCTCGCCATCGCGGTCGAGGTGCTGGGCCGGGGCGCCGAGGTCGGCCGGGTCGAGCTTGCCACCGGGAAACACGTAGACCCCACCCAGCTCCGCCGAATCGCCGTGGCGGCGCATCATCAGCACCTCCAGCCCTGCGGGGGCATCCCGCAGCAACATGACGGTGGCGGACGGCAGCGGAGCGCCGTCCAGAGCGGTGAGGTGGATGTCGAGGGCCATGCCCCGATTGTGGCGTGTGATCGAACGCCCGTTCAGGCGCTGAAAGCCCTGCGGCTGGCGACCGCGCGGTCCAGACGGCGCGCGATGTTGCCACACACCAGGTCGCACAAGGCGTAGACCGACGCGTCAGCGATGCGGTAGTAAACGCTGGTGCCGCGCCCCTCGCGGGCCACCAGGCCTTGTTGCATCAACACCGCCAGATGCCGCGAGATGTTGGCCGCCGTGAAGCCACACAGCTGCGCCAGTTCGCCGACATTGCGCTCCCCCTGGCGCAACCAATTGAGGATGTGCAAGCGGGTGGGTTCGGACAAAGCCTGAAAGTAACTTGCCACTTCACCGATCGCCTCGGGTGGCAGATGCGCGATCTCGGGTGTGCGCTCAGGGGCGGGGGTGGAGGCTTTCATGGATGGGCTTTCGGTGGCTTGCAAGTGGCTTGGATTTCATTGTATCATTGCGCAATTAATCAATCAATTAAATATTGATTCTTGGATTGAAGGCGGTCAAACAGCGACTGTCCACCCACCCGGAGCCCTTTCATGCACACCCACAAGACCCTGCTTTCCACGTTGCTGCTGGCCGTCGGTGGCCTGCTGTTCTCGTCGCTGGGCCAAGCCGCCAACCTGGCCACCGCCCCGGTCACCTCCGATGGCGGCGCGGGCGAGGCGGTGTCGCTGAACGCGGTGGTGGAGGCGGTGCGCCAGACCACGCTGTCGGCCCAGGTGCCTGGGGCCATCGTGGCCTTGCACGTCAAGGTGGGCGACAACGTGAAAGCCGGGCAGGAACTGCTGCGCATCGACGCTCGGGCCGCACAACAAAATGTCGCCGGCAGCGCGGCACAGGTGGACGCCGCGCAGGCCTCGCTCAACGTGGCCGCCACCGAGTACGAGCGGCAAAAGCAGCTGTTCGAAAAGAACTACATTAGCCAGGGCGCGCTCGACCGTTCGCTGGCCCAGTACCGCGCCGCCCAAGCGCAGGTGAACGCCTTGCAGGCACAAACCCGCGCGGCGCAAACGCAGTCGGGCTTCTTTGTGCTCAACGCACCCTATGCCGGGGTGGTGAGCGAGGTGCCGGTGACGCTGGGCGACATGGCCATGCCGGGCCGCCCGCTGATCACCCTGCACGATCCGAGCGCCCTGCGCGTCACCGCCGCCGTGCCCCAAACCCTGCTCGCCGGCTTGAGCGCGCAAGGGGTGCGCTACGAGGTGCCGGGCCTGAGCACCCTCAAGGGCCCGCAGGCCGCTCAACAGGTGCAGGTCTTGCCCACGGTGGACGCCGCCACCCACACCGCGCAGCTGCGCGTGCCCCTGCCCACGCCGCTGGCAGGAGCGGCCCCCGGCATGTTTGCGCGCGTCTGGCTGCCAGCCAACAGCGGCAGCGCGCAGGGACAACGCCTGTGGGTGCCGGCCAGCGCAGTGGTTCGCCGGGCCGAGATGACAGGCGTCTATGTGATCGACGACAAAGGTGTGCCGCGCCTGCGCCAGGTGCGCCTGGGATCGGGCAGCGGCGAGCGCATCGAGGTACTCAGCGGCGTGAGCGCGGGTGAGCAGGTGGCCACCGATCCGCAGGCCGCTGCACGCACCCGCTGAGAAGGAGCACGCGATGAGCACCTCTCACACCATGGGCATTTCCGGCCGCATCGCGCGGCTCTTCCAGGGCGCGCAAATCACGCCCCTGCTGGCACTGGTGGCCCTCTTGCTGGGCATCTTCGCGGTGCTGGTCACGCCGCGCGAAGAAGAGCCACAGATCAACGTGACCATGGCCAACGTCATCGTGCCCTTCCCCGGCGCCTCGGTGCGCGACGTGGAACAGATGGTGGCCACGCCGGGCGAGCAGGTGCTCTCACAAATCGCAGGCGTGGAGCACATCACCTCGGTGTCGCATCCGGGCATGGCCGTGCTCACGGTGCAGTTCAAGGTGGGTGTGCCGCGCACGGAAGCACTGGTGCGCCTTCACGATACCATCCGCACCAATGCCGACTGGCTGCCGCCCGGCCTGGGCGTCCTCGACCCCATCATCAAACCCAAGGGCATCGACGACGTGCCCATCGTCACGCTGACCCTGTTCAGCAAAGACCCACAAGCCAGCGCCTTCGAACTGGAACGCGTGGCCCACAGCATCGAGACCGACATCAAACGTGTGCCCGGCACCCGCGAGGTGACCACCATCGGCGGCCCCGGCCGCGCGGTGCGGGTGGACATGGACCCCGCGCGCATGGCCGGCGTGGGCGTGACGGTGCAGGAGCTGCGCCAGGCCCTGCAATCGGCCAACCTGGGCCTGCCCGTGGGCGAGCTGCTGGGCGGCAACCGCAGCGTGGCCATCGAAGCCGGGCCCTACCTGGCCAACGCCCGTGACGTGGCCGAACTGGTGGTGAGCGTGCGCGGCGGCAAACCGGTGTTCCTGAAAGACGTGGCCGAGGTGAGCGACGGACCCTTGCCTGCCAGCCGCTATGTGTGGCACGGCCAGTCACAGGCCAACGGTGGCACCGAACACACGGCTGTGACCTTGGCCATCACCAAGAAGTCGGGCGAAAACGCGATCGACGTGGCCAACGCCGTGATGAAGCGGGTGGACGAACTGCGCAACACCGTCATCCCCGACAGCGTGTCAGTGGCCGAGACGCGCAACTACGGGGCCACCGCCAACGACAAGGCGCAAAAGCTGATCCAGAAGCTGCTGTTCGCCACCGCGTCCGTGGTGGCCCTGGTGTTCATCGCGCTGGGCAAACGCGAAGCCGCCATCGTCGGTGCGGCCGTGATCCTCACGCTCACGGTCACGCTGTTCGCCTCCTGGGCCTGGGGCTTCACGCTCAACCGGGTGTCGCTGTTCGCGCTCATCTTCTCCATCGGCATCCTGGTGGACGACGCCATCGTGGTGGTGGAAAACATCCACCGCCACCAGCAACTGCACCCGGGCAAGACGCTGGCCGAGATCATCCCCGGCGCGGTGGACGAGGTGGGCGGCCCCACCATCCTGGCCACGCTGACCGTGATCGCTGCGCTGCTGCCGATGGCGTTTGTGAGCGGCCTGATGGGCCCTTACATGAGCCCCATACCCATCAACGCCAGCATGGGCATGCTGTTGTCGCTGGCCATCGCCTTCGTCGTTACCCCCTGGCTGGCCCGCTTGTGGATGAAGGCGCACCCGGGTGGCGACGTCCAGGGCCACAGCGGCCTCAGCGCCAAGCTGGCCCCACTGTTCGAACGCGTCTTCAAGCCCCTGCTGGACGACCAACGCGGCGGGCGCAACCGCAAGCTGCTGGGCCTGGGCATCGCGGGACTGATCGCGATCTCGCTAGTGCTGCCGGCCACGGGCCTGGTGCGGCTCAAGATGCTGCCCTTCGACAACAAGTCGGAGTTCCAGGTGGTGGTGGACATGCCCATCGGCACGCCGGTGGAAAAAACCGCCGCCGTGTTGCGCGAGCTGGGCGCCTACTTGGCCACCGTGCCCGAGGTGACGGACTACCAGGCCTACGCCGGCACCGCGGCACCCATCAACTTCAACGGCCTGGTGCGCCAGTACTACCTGCGCGCGGGCGGCCACGTGGGCGACATCCAGGTCAACCTGGTGGACAAACACCAGCGCAAAGACCAGAGCCACGCCATCGCCACCCGTGTGCGGCCCGAGCTGCAAAACATCGGTGCGCGTTTCGGCGCCAACGTGAAAGTGGTGGAGGTACCGCCCGGCCC
>DASUIK010000152.1:0-16750 GCA_036279795.1 Burkholderiaceae bacterium
TGCCATCGCTGTCGGCTTCCTTGAAGCGCTCGCTGATGGCCGGCAGCTGACGTGCTTCGACGGCACTCAACTGGCCATTTTTGTCTTTGTCCAGCCGCTCAAAGACCGAGGTGGCCGCTGGCATGGCCGGTGCCGCTGTACCGCCAACCGCAAAGTCGGTCGATGGTGGTGAGCCCTTGGTAGGCGGAGCGCTGGTCTGGGCCATCAGCGCCGTCGCGCTGCCCAGCGCCAAGGCGGCGAACAGGGTCACGCTGCGCACATCAAAAGAAAAGGTGGTTTGTTGCCGAGTCTGCATGGACATCAAGCTCCATCGAAGTTGAACAGACCTTCATTGCACCCTGGCAACGAGGATCCGACCAGCGCTTTTGCCGACTGTTGCCCTGACGAACATTTGAATGCAACGGGTAACCGGGCACACATCCGTCTCTTGGGGGCTCGCTCGGTGGGGCCGACGACCTGATCAGCCTTCGTATCAGCCGTCTGGTGGCCAAGGCCGCGATCAAGATCGACTGCGTTCCGCGGACGGCGCGGGGGTGGGCGCCACCAGCCACTTCGCCAGCATCTGCTGCAGCGCCTGCAGGTTGACCGGCTTGGTCAGAAAGTCGTCCATGCCGGCGGCGAAGCAGCGCCTGCTGTCCTCCTCGAAGGCATTGGCCGTGAGGGCGACGATGGGCGTGGGCGCCATGCCGTGCTCCAACTCCCAGCGCCGGATGTGCTCCGTGGCCGTGACCCCGTCCATGACGGGCATGTGCATGTCCATCAGCACCAGCGTTGGCCGCAAACCGCCGAGCAGGACGTCCAGGGCCTCTTGCCCGTTCTCGGCACAGACGTGTTCGAGCCCGAGCTTTTTGAGCAAGGCCTGCATCAGCTTGCGGTTCACCGGCTGGTCCTCCACCAGCAGCACCGTGCCGTGGAACGCGACCGGCCCAGCCTGCTGCGCCTCGTCCACCTCGCGGCTCAACTGGCGACGCTCAACGCCCGCCGCCGCCGCCCCCACGCGGACCCGAAACCAGAAACGTGACCCCTGCCCTGGCTCGCTCTCCACACCGACCGTACCAGCCATCGATTCGGCCAGGCTGCGGATGATGGACAGCCCCAGGCCCGTGCCGCTGTATTCGCGCGTCGCCGAGTTGTCGATCTGGCTAAACGGCTGAAATAGCTTGTCCAGCTTGCCCGGCGCCACGCCGATGCCGCTGTCGGTCACGGCGAACTCCAGCAAAGCCCCCTGTTCGTCCTCCTCAATGGCACGCGCGACCACCCGCACAAAACCCGTCTCGGTGAACTTGATGGCATTGCCAATCAGGTTGGACAGCATCTGCTGCAGGCGCACGGCATCGGCGTTGTAAAGCCGGTCAGCCGTTCCCTGCCACTCGGCCTCGATGCGCAGCCCCTTGGCCCGCGCGGACTGGGTGAACAGGCGCAAGCTGGTGTCCAGCAGTTGCTCGGGGCTGAAGGGACGCAGGCACAACTCCATCTTGCCCGCCTCGACCTTGGACAGGTCCAGGATGTCGTTGAGCAGCGCCAGCAGCGCCTGACCCGAGCTGTAGATGGTGCGGATGTGGTCCTTGCGTTCCTCGACCGGCAGGTTCTCGTCCATCAGCAGCACCTGCGCCATGCCCAGGATGCCGTTCATGGGCGTGCGGATTTCATGAGACATGGTGGCCAGGAACTGGCTCTTGGCCCGGTTGGCCGACTCGGCCAACTCGCGCGATTTCTCCAGCGCCACGGCCATGTGGCTTTGCTCCAGGCCCAGCCGCAGGGAGGCCCTGATGGTCTCATGCAGGTAGCGCGCGCCCGAAAACATGGCCACGTTCATTACGACGGCCAACAGCGCAAAGCCGATCTCCACCACCGAGTCGGCTTGCCAGATCAAGACCCCCACGATGGGCACGCTGATGAGCAGGGAGAACAGCCAGAACGCCAGCAACACCGGCGCCAAGACCGTGACGGACCCCGCGACCATGCCGGCCGCGAGCAACCCCGTGAAGAACCGAGCACCGTCGGGCGCGTTCCACATGAAAGCCCACGCACCCAAACCCCACACGAGCGCGATTGATGCGGTGGCCATCACGTAGTGGCGCCGCCAAGCCGTTTTGTGCTGCACCTGCGGGGTGGCCGAGCGGAAACGCAAGGACAAGGCGAAACGTCCCAAGGCCATCACCGCCACACAGGCCCACCAGCCCATGGCCCACACGGGCGGGAAATGGGTGGCGGCATTGACGTAGGCCAGCAGCGCGCCGGTCACCAGATTGACGGCCAAGCCGACAGCAGCGTTCCGGTAAAGCAAGGCCGTCAGTTGGCGCTGCACCTCGGCTTCGACGTCCTGCCGCGCGCTGTGGTCTTGGTTCATGGCACCAATATAGCCCCGAAGGTGGTGGGTGAGGGCCTCAGTCGGCAGGCTGGCCCATCACGGCCACCATCAGCCTCTGCAGCTCGGGCAGGAAGATGGCCTCGGCCTTGTTGGCGATGGTGACCAGGCCGAAGCGGGCCTTGGTGTTCAGCGCGGGCTGCAGGTTCACCTGCACCAGATCCGGGGCGCAAGCACGTATGGCCAGCAGCACAGCATCGGTGTCCTGCGCCAGCGCGACCATGTGCGAGAGCTCATCGCTGCTGTACTTGACCAGCACGCTGGGGTGGGCCTTTTCGCCGTAACGCTCCACCAAAATGCGCGCCAGCTCGTCGCTCAGCGGGGAGGACGCGACCGGGAACTTCGCCAGCTGCGCAAACGCCACGCGGCTCAGGCTGGCCAGCGGGTGGTCAGGTCGGCACATGAAGGTGCCGTCCATCTCGGCCACCTGCACCACCCGCAGGTCGGGTGCGGGGCGCAGCAAGCGGATGTCGACCACCAGGGCATCGAGCTGGCGGTCCCGCAACAGCTGCACGAGGCTGGCGGCGTTGCCCCGCACCAGATCCACATGGAAACGCGGGAAGTGTTGCGCGAAGTGTTTCATCACCGGGGTACTGAGCATCGCGCCCGGGCCCGAACTCAAGCCCAGCCGCACACGCCCCACGTCATCGCGCCCCAGGCTGCGCCCCGAATGTTTGAGCTGCTCGGCCTCCTCCACCAACGCCTGGCCACGGGCCAGCACCTCCTGCCCAAATGCGGTCAGTTCGATCCGTTTCCCCACCCGGTCAAACAGCAGGCGGCCCAGCTCTTCCTCCAGCGCCTTGATGCTGCGGCTCAATGCGGGCTGGGTCATGCACAACACGTCGGCCGCCTTGACGAAGGAGCCGGCTTTGGCGAGCGCGATGAACTGGCGAAGCTGAACAAGCGTCATGATCAATGCCTTTCAGATCATTAAATCACGAATAAAAATGCATTGGACGGCATGAATGAGCGTTCCTAACATGGGCCGGTTTCCACCACCCAACCCCAGAGGAACCGCCATGAAATTTCCCTCCAAAGTAACCGTTGGCCTGCTCGGCACCCTGCTCATGTGCGGCGCCGCCTGGGCCCAGACCTTCCCCAGCAAGCCCGTGACGCTGATGGTGCCTTACCCGGCCGGCGGCGTGTCCGACGTGATCGCCCGCACCCTCAACACCGTGTTGGCCAAACACCTGGGCCAGCCGGTGCTGGTGGAGAACCTGGGCGGCGCCAGCGGTGGCATTGCCGCCCAAAAGGTGCTGGCCAGCCCGGCCGACGGGCACATGATTTTTCAGGGTTCGCCCAACGAGCTGATCCTGGCGCCGCTGTCCAACGCCGCCATCAAGTACAAGCCCGAAGACTTCCGTCTGGTGCAGATGATCACCATCAATCCCTTGGTGGTGCTGGCGCGCAAAGACCTGCCGGCAGCCAATGGCGACGAACTCGTGGCCTACGCCAGGAAGACGGCCGCCGAGGGCAAGCCACTGACCTATGCCAGCGTCGGGCCGGGCTCGCTGTACCACCTGTTGGGCGAACACCTGTCCAAGGTCACCGGCCTGCCCATGACCCACGTGGCCTACAAGGGCGGCGCGCCGGCCGTGCAAGACCTCATGGGCGGACAGGTGGACATCTTCATGACGCCCTACGGCAAGGGCCAGGTGCAGCTGGTGGAAGACGGCAAACTCAAGGCCCCCGCGGTGCTGTCGGCCGAGCGCCAGGAGCTGTTCAAAAAGGTGCCCACCCTCAACGAGAGCACGGCCTTGAAGGGTTTTGTGTTCGACACCTGGGCCGGCTACTTCGTCCGCAAGGACACGCCCGAGCCGGTGGTGCTGGCCCTGCACAAGGCGCTCAGCGAGGTGGCCAACGACCCCGCCGTGCGCAGCGCCCTGGAAGCACAGGCCATGACGGTGCCCCGCCCGCAATCGCTGGCGGTGGTGGGCAAGGTCTACGCCGACAACACGGCCAAGTACCAGGCCATGGCCAAGGCCATGAACCTGCAACCGCAGTGAGTGCCATGAACAGCGCCACCGAAGCCCGCTACCTGGGCCATGCGCTGGCCGAGCGTGTGGGCGAATTTGTCCAGATCCGCCGCGACATCCACGCCCATCCCGAGCTGGCATTCGAGGAACACCGCACCGCCGCCCTGGTGGCGCAGAAGCTGCGCGACTGGGGCTACGAGGTGCACACCGGCTTGGGCACCACCGGCGTGGTGGGCACGCTGCGGCGCGGCCAAGGCAGCAAACGCCTGGGACTGCGCGCCGACATGGACGCCCTGCCCATGGCCGAGGGCGGCACCCTGCCCTGGGCCAGCCGCACGCCCGGGCGCATGCACGGCTGCGGGCACGACGGCCACACCGCCACACTGCTGGCGGCCGCGCGCCTGATCGCCGACGAACCCCACTTTGATGGCACGCTGCACCTCATCTTCCAGCCGGCAGAGGAAGGCGCGGGCGGCGCGCTGCGCATGATGGCCGACGGCCTGTTTGAGCGTTTTCCCTGCGATGCCGTCTACGCCTTCCACAACATGCCGGGCATCGAGGCCGGCCGTTTTGTGTTCCGCAGCGGTCCGGCGCTCGCGTCCAGCGACAACGTGAGCATCCGCCTCCAGGGCCGGGGGGGCCACGGCGCCATGCCCCACGAGGCGGTGGACACGGTGGTCGCGGCGGCGTCCATCGTCATGGCGCTGCAGACGGTGGTGTCGCGCAACATCGACCCTCAGCAGGCGGCGGTGGTCACCGTGGGCGCGCTGCAAGCCGGCGTGGTGAACAACGTCATCCCCGAGGAAGCCACGCTGGAGCTGAGCGTGCGCACCCTGGACCCAGCCGTGCGCCAGCAACTCAAGGCGCGCATCGTGGAACTGGTGACGCTGCACGCGGCCAGCTACCAGGTGAAAGCGGAGGTGGATTGGCGCGATGGCTACGCGGTGCTGGTCAACAGCCCCGCCGAAACCGCCCTGGCTGCCGACGTGGCCAGCTCGCTGTTCGGGCCACAACAGGTGGACCCCAACGGCCCCGCCTGCATGGCCAGCGAAGACTTTGCCTTCATGTTGCAAGCGGTGCCAGGCAGCTACTTCTTCATCGGTAACGGCGGCCCTGGCACCCCCGGGGCGTGCATGGTGCACAACCCCACCTACGATTTCAACGACGCCCTCATCGCACCGGGCGCGGCCTTCTGGCAGGCACTGGTCGCGCGCTACCTTCAGGCGTGAACCAACAGGCCCTCAGCGCATGGACGGCGGCGCCACCGCCTTCACCCGCACCACCTCGTCGCGCACCCGCTGCGCCAGCGCCTGTGGCGTGCCGCCCTGGGTTTCCACACCGGCTTTCTGCAGCTTCTGCCACACACCCGGCTCGCGCAGCACCTCGTTGAGCGCCTGATTGACTTTGGCGACCACCGGCGCCGGCATCTTGGCCGGACCGAACAGGCCGTTCCAAAGGCTGATGTCGAAACCCTTGAGGCCGGGCGCATCGGCCAGTGGTGCGATCTGCGGCGCGGCGCGCGAGCGGGTGGCGGTGGTCACGCCCAGCGGCACCATCTTGCCGCTCTCGATGTGGGGGATGGCGGTGGGTGTCATGAAGAAGGCCAGTTCCAGGTTGCCGCCGGCGATGTCCACGGCCATCTGGGCCGCGCCCCGGTAAGGGACGTGGGTGATCTGCGTGCCGGCCTTCTGGTTCAGCATCTCGCCGGCCACATGCAACACCGTGCCCACGCCCGAGGAGGCATAGCTCAGCGCGCCGGTGTCCTTGCGGGCGCGGGCCAGCAAGTCTTGCATGGACTTGAGGCCGCTGGCAGGGCTGGCCACCAGCACCAGGGGCACGTCGCCGATGGCGCCGATGGCGGTGAAGTCGCGTTCGCCCTGGTAGCGGATGGCGGGGTTGAACAGGCCGGCGATCACGATCTCGCTGCCCGAGGCCATGAACAGGGTGTGGCCATCGGGCGCGGCGTTGACCACCTTCTGGCCGGCGATGGTGCCGCCCGCGCCGCTGATGTTCTCGATCACCACCGGCGCACCCAGGCGCTTGCCCAATGGCTCGGCGATGGTGCGGGCGATCATGTCGGCGCTGCCGCCGGCCGGGAAGCCGACCACCAGCGTGATGGGGCGGCCATTGGGGAAAGTGGCCTGGGCCAGTGCGGGTGCCGCGAATGCCGCCGTGGCGGCCAGGGTCGCGCACAGGGTGGCGCGGCGGGTCAGGAAAGTCGATTTCATGGTGGGGAGGTTCGTGAAAAATGTCAGTAGTGAGCCCTGCCCCAGGTGCGCGCGGGCATCTCGGTCAGGTGGCGCAGGCCGCTGCGCTCCAGCATGCGGTCACAGGCCACCTGGGCCTGCTCCAGCACCTCGGCCTCGTCCACGCTGAGCACTCGGCGGCCTTGCATGAGAACGCGGCCATCGACGATGGTGGTGTCCACATCGGCCGCATTGGCGAAGCAGGTCACGCGCGTCAGCGGCATGTTCAGCGGCATCATGTGCGGCTTGAACAGGTCGACCAGGATGATGTCGGCCTTCTTGCCCACTTCCAGCGAACCGATCTGGTCGGCTAGACCCAGCGCCTTGGCGGCGTCGATGGTGCACATCTCCAGCACCTTGCCGTGTGGCAGCACGTCGGGGTCGCGGAAATGGCGGCGGTGGTAGTGCATGGCCTGGAACATGTGGCGGAACATGTCGTAGCCCCGGTCGGGCGCCGAGCCATCCGAGCCCAACACCACGTTGACGCCGCGTTCGATCAGCTCGGGCACCGGGCAACGGCCCTTGATGGACATGATGGCGCTGGGGTTGTGCACGATGCTGGTGCCGGTCTCGCGTGCGGCGTCCATGTCGGCCTCGGTCAGGTCGATGCTGTGCGACATGTAGGCGCGTGGGCCCAGCAGGCCCAGCTCGCGCGCCAGCGCGATGGTGCCGGCGCGGTGACCATCCTGTGTGAGGCCCAGGCCATGGCGCTGGGCCAGGGCCGCGCCGTCGACGGCCTGACGCTCGAACTGCGCGCGCAGGGCCTCGTGGCCGGCTTCGTGCATGGGCGCGAACACCGCCAGGTTGATGGCGATCTGCAGGCGCCCACCGGCGCGGCCGTGGTTGTCGCGCACGATCTGCTCGCACACCGCCATCATGGTCTCGGCGTCGATCTCGCTGTCACGTGGCGGCTGCGCGGCCCAGTCGGTGTAGCGGCGCGGTGCGGGCGGGCGCGAGGGGCCCACGGCCAGCACGGCACGGGTGCCTGCCTGCTCGATGGCGTCACCGTGGGCGCGGGCGTACTTGGGGTCGTCCACGCGCATGATGGAGTCGCCGCCGCCGAACAGCGAGACGCCGGTGGTGACGCCAGCCTTGAGTTTTTCCAGCGAGGCGAGCGCCGCTTCAGCATGCCAGAAGTGTTCGTCCGAGGCCTCGGTGTAGACCTGGGCTGCCGCCTTCATCCAGGCGCCGGCGTCGCCGCCCGTGCCCATGGTGCGCAACATGCCGTGGCCGGCGTGGGCATGGCTGTCGATCAGGCCCGGCAACACCGCCTTGCGGTGGGCGTTGATGGTTTGGCGCGGCGCATAGCGTGCGCGCATCTCGGCGGCGTCGCCCACGGCAACGATGCGGTCGCCGTCCACGGCCACGGAGGCGTTGTCCAGCACGCGGCGCTGCGGGTCCAGGGTGAAGACGGTGCCGTTGTCGATCAGCAGGTCGATAGGGGTGGGGTTCATCGGGGTTCTCTTTCAGGAAGGCAAAAAGGCATCAGGCGGCGCGAGGCATGAAGCGCACCGGCTGCGCGGCACCGTTGACCGCGTGGCAGGCCACCGCAGCGCCATCGGGCAGCGTGCGCAGCTGGGGCACCTCGCGCCCGCAGACATCGGCCGCCAGGGCACAGCGCGGGTTAAAGGCGCAGCCGGGTGGCGGTGCCAGCGGGCTGGGCAGGTCGCCAGCGGGCACGGCGGCCTCGCGCCGGCCCTGGCCCACGCGCGGGATGGCGGCCAACAGCAACTGGGTGTAGGGGTGGCGCGGGGCGTCAAACAGCGTCTCGGTGGGTGCGACCTCGACCAGGCGGCCCAGGTACATCACGCCCACGGTCGTGGACACAAAACGCACCACCGCCAGGTTGTGGCTGATGAAGAGGCTGGTCAGGCCATCTTCGGCTTCGAGCCGCTTGAGCAGGTTGAGGATTTGCGCCTGCACCGACACGTCCAGTGCCGAGGTGGGTTCGTCGCAAACCAAAAAGTCGGGCTCGCCGGCCAGCGCGCGTGCGATGGAAATGCGCTGCCGCTGCCCGCCCGAAAACTCGTGTGGGTACTTCTCGGCGTCGGCCGCCGCCAGGCCCACACGCTGCAGCAGCTCGGCCACGCGCGCAGGCACCTGATCGGCCGGGCGCAAGCGCTGGAACAGCAACGGTTCTGCGATGGTGCGGCCAATGCGCCAACGCGGGTTGAGCGAGGCATAGGGGTCCTGGAACACCATCTGCACACGCGGCTTGCGCGCAGCGGCATCGGCCGTGAAGGCCACGCTGCCGCTGCTGGCGCGGTCCAGGCCGGCCACGATGCGCGCCAGGGTCGTTTTGCCACAGCCCGACTCGCCGACCAGGCTGAAGGTGCTGCCGCGCGGCACGCTCAGGCTCACGCCGGCCAGGGCACGCACGGTGCGGCCCTGGGCCTGGAACTGGCGCGTGACGTCGCTCACGCGCAGCATGGGAAGAGCATTGGTCAACATCAGGCGGCCTCCGCCACGGCGGGCATCTCGATCATGGGTGACCAGCAGGCGAGCGCCACGCCCCGGTGCTCGGCCAGCGCGGGTCGCTGCTGGCGGCAGGTGTCGGTGGCACGTTCGCAGCGCGGGTGGAAGGCGCAGCCCTGCGGCCGGGCCGACAGGCGCGGCATGGCGCCGTCGATCTGCTGCAGGCGCGCAGGCGTGTGGTCCAGCGGCGGAATGGAACGCATCAGGCCGTGGGTGTAGGGGTGGGCCGGGCGACCGACCACGTCTTGCACGCGCCCGATCTCCGCGATGCGCCCGGCGTACATCACGGCCACGCGGTCAGCGTTCTCGGAGATCACGCCCATGTCGTGCGTGACCAGCAACACCGCCGTGCCACGCTCCTGGCACAGGCGGCGCAGCAGCTCCAGCACCTGGGCCTGCACCGACACGTCCAGCGCGGTGGTGGGCTCGTCGGCCACCACCAGATCGGGCTCGGCGCACAAGGCCAGAGCGATGACAATGCGCTGGCGCATGCCGCCCGAGAACTGGTGCGGGTAGGCATCGACCCGTTCGGCGGGCGATGGGATGCCGACACGCCGCAGCCAGTCGATGGCGCGCTCGCGGGCCTCGGCGGCCGTCATGGGCAGGTGGGTGCACAGCGTTTCGATCAGCTGGTCGCCCACGGTCAGCAGCGGATTGAGGCTGAGCAGCGGATCCTGGAACACGGCGGCGATGCGCTTGCCGCGCAGCTCGCGCATGCGGGCCGGCGGCAAGCCTTCGATGGCTTGGCCGTCGAAAACGATCTGCCCGGCAGCCACATGGGCCGGCGCATCGAGCAGGCCCAGCACGGCCATGCCGGTGAGCGATTTGCCGGCGCCCGACTCGCCCACGAAGCCCAGGATCTCGCCGCGCGCGATGTCGAAGCTGACGTCGTCCAGCGCGACCAAGGGGCCTTGGCGGGTGGGGATTTCCACCCGCAGGTGGCGCACGGACAGCAGAGGGGAAGAGGAAGCCATGTGTGTGTCCTTCATTTCAACCTCGGATTGAGCACGTCGCGCAGCCAGTCGCCAAACAGGTTGACACCCAGCACCAGGCCCACCAGCAGCAGGCCGGGCATGAGGGTGATCCACCACTCGCCCGAGAACAGCACCTCGTTGCCGATGCGGATGAGCGTACCCAGCGAGGGCGAGCTGGCCGGCACACCCAGGCCCAGAAAGCTCAGCGTGGCCTCTGTCAGGATGGCCAGGCCGATGGACAGTGTGGCGATCACCAGCACCGGGCTCAGCACATTGGGCAAGACGTGGCGCCACAGGATGAGCCCCCGGCCCATGCCGATCAGTCGCGCCGCGTTGACGTAGTCCTTGTCCTTCTCGACCAGGGTCAGGCCACGCACGGTGCGCGCGTACTGCACCCAGTTGGCCAGGGCAATGGCCATGATCACGATGGGCAATGAAAGCTGCTCGTACAGGGTGCGCGGCAGCACGGTGCGCGAGAGGCCATCGATCAGCAGCGCCACCAGGATGGCGGGAAAACTCAGCTGCACGTCGGCCGCGCGCATGATGAGCGCGTCCAGCCGCCCGCCGCTGTAGCCTGCCAGCAGGCCCAGGGCCACGCCCAGGGCCATGGCCACGGCGGTGGAGGCCAGGCCCACCAGCAGCGAAATGCGCAGGCCATAAAGCATCACGGAGACCAGGTCACGGCCCTGGCCGTCGGTGCCCAGCAGGTAGCGCCACTGGCCGCCTTCCAGCCAGACCGGAGGCAGGCGCGCGTCCAGCAGGTCGAGCGCAGCCGGGTCGAAGGGGTTTTGTGGCGCGATCCAGGGCGCGGCCAGCGCCATCACGGCGTAGACCAGCAGCAGCCCGGCGGCCACCATGGCCTCGGGCGAGCGGCGCAGCTGCCAGGCCAGTTCGGAATCGCGCGCACGGCGCCATCCCATCACAAGTGTGTTCATGAGTAGGGCCTTTTCAACGCGTGGTGCGAAGGCGGGGATCGACCGCGAAATACAGCAGGTCGACCACGGTGTTGATGAGAACAAACAGCAGCGCGATCAGCAACAGGTAGGCCGCGATGACGGGCACGTCGCTGAAGGTGATGGCCTGGATGATGAGCAGGCCCAGGCCGGGCCACTGGAACACCGTCTCGGTGATGATGGAGAAAGCGATCATGGCGCCGATCTGCAGGCCGGCCACGGTGATGATGGGAATCAGCGTGTTGCGCAGCGCGTGTTTGAAGTGGATGGAACGCTCGCGCAGGCCGCGCGCGCGGGCGAATTTGATGTACTCGCTGCGCATGACCTCCATCATCTGCGTGCGCGTGAGGCGCATGAACAGCGTGAGCTGGAACAGCGCCAGCGTGACCGCCGGCATCAGCAGCGAGGCCCATCCGCTGCGGGTCAGCAGGCCGGTGCTCCAGCCGCCCACACGCACCAGCTCGCCGCGCCCGAAGGCGGGCAGCCAACCCAGGCCGACCGAGAACACTAGGATGAGCAGGATGCCGACCACAAAGGACGGCACCGAGATGCCCACCAGCGAAGCCACCTGCAGCGTGCGCGCCCCCGCCGAGCGCGGCTGGATGCCGCTGTACACGCCCATGGGAATGCCCACGGCCAGGGCCAGCACGGCGGCCAGACCGGCCAGCTCGAGCGTGGCGGGCAGCCGGGCCGCGATGACCTGGGCCACCGGCTCCAGGTTGCGGTACGACACACCGAACTCGCCTTGTGCGGCCCGGCCGACGAAGCGCAGGTACTGCAGCGGCAGCGGCTGGTCCAGGCCCAGGCTTTCGCGCAGGGCGGCCTTTTCCTCGGCGGTGGCGTTTTCACCGGCGAGGTTGTTGACCGGGTCGCCGATGAAGTTGAACAGGCCAAAGGCCAGCAGCGAGACGGTGGCCAGCACCAGCAGGCCATTGGCCAGCCGGGTGGAGATGAATCGGATCATTTGGCCGCCGCGCGCACCAGCCACAGGCGCATCTGGTTGTCCGGCCCCTGCGAGAGTTGCACGCCCTTGCGTGCGGCCCAGGTGATGGGCTGCTGGTGCAGCGGCACGTGCGAGATGTCCTCACGCTCCAGCGCCACCGCCTCCTCGATCAGCTTGTTGCGCTTGGTGGTGTCGATCTCGGCGGCGATCTGCGGCAGGTAGGCGTCGAACTTGGGGTTGCTGTAGCGCCCGGCGTTCAGCGAGCCCTCGCGCTGGGTGCGGGTGTGCACCACGTCCTTGAGCAGACCGTAGGAGTCGGCCATGGGCAGGCCGGCGTGGCCAACGATGTAGAAGGACACGTCGTTGGTGTTCAGGCGCACGCTCCAGCGGGCCGTGGGCTCGATCATCAGCGTGGTCTTGATGCCCACGCGCGCCAGCATGGACGAGACGGCCAGGCAGATGGCCTCGTCGTAGACATAGCGGTCGTTGGGGCACTGCATGCCGACGGTAAAGCCGTTGGGGTAACCGGCGTCGGCCAGCAGCTTCTTGGCGGCCGTCTGGTCGTACGCCAGCGCACGCTTGTTAAGCGATGCGGGCGCGCCATTGAGGTAGGGCGACAGCAGCATGCCCGTGGGCCACGAGGCGTTGCGCATGACCGAGCGTTTGATGGCCTCGATGTCGATGGCGTGGTAGATGGCCTGGCGTACCCGCTTGTCCTTGAAAGGGTTCTTGCCCTTGACGTCGCTGTAGAGCAGCTCGTCGCGCATCTGGTCCATCCCCAGGAAGATGGTGCGCAGCTCGGGGCCCTGCACCACCTCCACGCCACTGGACTGAAGGCGCGGCACGTCCTGCAGCGGCACGCTGACCGAGGCGTCGATGTTGCCGCTGATCAGGGCCGAGGTGCGGGTGGCGTCGGACTTGATGGGCATGAAGGTCACTTCGCCCAAGTTGTGCTTGGGCTTGTCCCACCAGCCGGCGAAGGGGCTGAGCACGGTGCGGGTGTCCACGTCGCGGCTCTTGAGCATGAAGGGGCCGGTGCCGTTGGTGTTGCGGTTGGCGTGGTTTTCCTTCTGCTTCTGCAGGTCGCTGGCCTCGGTGGCGCGGTTGGCCTCGGACCATCCCTTGTCCATGATGAGCAGCTGCACCAGCTCGTTGGTGAGGATGGGCATGGGCGTGTGGGTTTCCACGTCCACTGTGAAAGCATCGACCTTGCGCACGTCCTTGAGGTCGCTGAGGTTGCCCTTGACCAGCGAGCCCGGCGTGTTCACGCGTTGCCAGGTGAAGACCACGTCGTCGGCATCGAAGCTCTCTCCGTTGTGGAACTTGACCCCCTGGCGCAGGGAGAAGCGCCAGACGGTGGGGCTCATCACCTTCCATGAGGTGGCCAGCGCCGGTTCGATCTGCAACTTGTCGTTGAAGCGCACCAGCGCCTCGTAGATGTTGCTCACGAAGGCGTTGGTGAAGCTGTTGTTGGTCGAGTGCGGGTCCATGGACAGCGCGTCCAGGTTCGCCGACCAGGTCAAGGGCTGCGCAGGCGCCTGGGCCATCGCGGCCGGCACGCCCAGGCTGGCGACCAACGCCAGCAGGGCGCGGGACAAGGTGGTGGTTTTCATGGTGTCTCCTCTTGGGGGTGAAGTGAATCGCTGCAGAAAAAGTCCATCAAGCCGAACGACCTCAGCTTGATCATCGTGTCGATCGATCGAATTATTGTGACAATTTTTTAAAGTTTCGCAATAATAAGACTGAGCACTGTGACGGTCAACACCCACATGGCACAATTCACCTTGAAACACAGGCTTTCCCATGGCACGCCCCAAACAGACACCCCCTTCCATCACCCCCGTCTCTACACCAGAAGACCCCAACCTCTCGCAGGAGCTGGCGGACGAAATGCGGGTGCGTGACGCGATTGTTGAGGCCGTTTTGTCACAAAAACTCCCGCCCGGCACCCGCTTGGTGGAAACGCCCTTGTGCGAGGCCTTTGGGGTCAACCGCTCCTTGTTGCGGCGGGCGCTGGTGCGCCTGGCCAACGAGAAGGTGGTGGAGCTGCAGCACAACCGGGGCGCCTCGGTGGCCCAGCCCAGCCAGACCGAGATGCACGAGGTGTTCGAGGTGCGTCGCCTGATCGAAGGCAGCTTGATGCGTCGCCTGTGCGCCTGCGCCAAACCCGGCGACATCACCGGTCTGCGTCGCCTGGTCCAGGACGAGGCCCAGGCCTACCACCAGGGCGACCGTTCGCGCTGGCTGCGCCTGTCGGGCGAATACCACCTGGCCGCCGCCCGCGTGCTGGGCAACGAGGAGTTGCAGGAAATCATGAACGCGCTGGTGGCGCGCACTTCGCTCATGAAAGCGCTGTACGACGCGCCCGGGCGCAGCGTGTGTTCGTTCGAGGAGCACGACGCCATCCTCGACGCCATTGCCGCGGGCGACGCCGAACGCGCCTGCCGCCTCATGGACGAGCACCTGCAAAGCGCCGAACGCAAATTGCGGCGGGACCCGCCCTCGACCGACGTGGATCTGCTGCAGCTGTTTGGCGCGGCGCGATGAGCACCGCCCCCACCACCGCCTCGAGTGCGGCGCAGTCCAGCGGCTGGCGGGAATTGCCACAGGTGTTGGCCCTGGCCATGGGGCCCATGGTGGCCCTGGGTTTTTCACGTTTTGCCTATGCGCTGCTGCTGCCCGCCATGCAAGGCGATCTCGGCTGGAACCTGTCGCAGGCCGGTGCGCTGAACACCGCCAATGGCCTGGGCTACCTGGTCGGTGCCATGGCCTCGGCACCGATGGCCCGGCGTTGGGGCACGGCACGCGTCTTTGCCCTGAGCATGCTCGTGAGCGCGTTGGCGCTGCTGCTCAGTGGCTTCATCCACGACTGGACCCTCTTCATGCTGGTGCGCGGCCTGGGTGGTCTTGGCACGGCCGTCACCTTTGTGCTGGGCACGGCACTGGCCACGCGGGCCATGCCCAGGCAGCCGGCCCGCGCACTCACCCTGTACTTTGCGGGCTCCGGCGCGGGCATGGTGCTGGCTGGCAGCGTGTTGCCGCATTGGCTCGACGCCAGTGCCCAAGGCTGGCAGGCGGCGTGGATGCTGATGGGCGGGGTGGCATTGCTGGCGGCGCTGGTCGGTGGCCTCGCAGCGCATGCCCTGCCCGTCCCTCCGGCGCACACCTCGAAGCCGCCAGGGCACGGCCACCTGCGCCGCCTGTGGCCCAGCCTGGTGGCCAACGTGCTGTTTGGCGCGGGTTATGTGGGCTACACCACCTTCGTGATCGCGCTGCTGCGCCAGCAAGGACATGGCAGCCTGGCCACATCCTTCTTCTTCTGCGGACTGGGCCTGGCCTCGGTGCTGGCCTCGCCTGCCTGGGGCAAAGGGCTGGAACGCATGCGCAACGGGATTGGGTTTGCGCTGGTCTGCGCCTGCGTGGCGGTGGGCACGGTGCCGGTGCTGGTGTCTGCGGCTTGGCCTGCGCTCGCGGTGTCTGCCCTGGTTTTCGGCGCCAGCTTCATGGCCGGCCCGGCAGCGGTCAGCCTGGTGGCCCAACGCCTGCTCACGGACCACCAGCTGGCCGGCGCGCTGGGCGCCTTGACGGCCTGCTTCTCGCTGGGCCAGTCGCTCGGCCCCTTGCTGGCGGGATGGCTGGCCGACACGCTGGGGCGGCTGGAAGCCGGCCTCTGGCTCGGCCCGGCACTGCTCGCCGCTGGGGCCTTGGTGTCTCTCGCGCAGGTGTCCGTCAGGCGCTCAATCCCGTAAGTCGTCCACGTCCAGTTGGTACTCGGCCATCAAGGCGCGGATTTCAGCGATGACCGCAGCCTTCTCGGCCACCACGTCACGCTCGGCGGTGTCGAAAAAGGCATTGGCCTGCGCCAGCAGGGCGCGAAAACGGTCGTCGCCCAGGGCTGGCTGCTGCACGGGTCGCGCAGCGGCAGGGGTGCTGCGGCTGGAGCTCCGAAAGGGTTGCGAGGTTCGGTACACGCTTTTCATGTGCTGTGGGTGTCAGACGTCGATGGCTGCGGCCGATCCGGCGGCCTTGCGCAACTCGAACTTCTGAATCTTACCGGTGCTGGTCTTGGGCAGCTCGCCAAACACCACGGCGCGCGGCACCTTGAAGCCGGCCAGGTGCCTTTTGCAGTGGGCCACGATGTCCTCGGCAGTGGCGGTGGCGTGGGCCTTCAACTCGATGAACGCGCACGGCGTCTCGCCCCACTTGGCGTCGGGCTTGGCCACCACGGCTGCGGCCAGCACGTCGGGGTGGCGGTAAAGCACGTCTTCCACCTCAATGGAGGAAATGTTTTCGCCGCCCGAGATGATGATGTCCTTGCTGCGGTCCTTGATCTTGATGTAGCCGTCGGGGTACTGCACCGCCAAGTCGCCACTGTGGAACCAGCCACCAGCAAACGCGGCCTGCGTGGCCTCAGGGTTCTTGAGGTAGCCCTTCATGGCGATGTTGCCGCGGAACATGATCTCGCCCATGGTCTCGCCGTCCCAAGGCACCGGGGCCATGGTCTCCGGGTCCAACACCCGCACGTCACGCTCCAGGTGGTAGCGCACGCCCTGGCGGGCGTTGAGGCGTGCGCGCTCGCCCACATCCAGCGTGTCCCACTCAGGATGTTTCACGCACACCGTGGCGGGACCATACACCTCGGTCAGGCCATAGACGTGGGTGAGATCGAAGCCCAGGTGCTCCATGCCCTCGATCATGCTGGCCGGCGGCGCGGCGCCGGCCACCATGGCCTTGATGCCGGCCGGCACCCCGGCCTTGAGGTCTGCTGGCGCGTTGACCAGCAGCCCATGCACGATGGGCGCGCCGCAGTAGTGG
>DASUIK010000153.1:0-12735 GCA_036279795.1 Burkholderiaceae bacterium
CCAGTTGCAGGCGCCGACTGCCATGGAGCCTGCCTTTCTAGGCACCTATTTTGTGTGTGCCGCCGCGTCCATGCCCGTGTGGCTGCGCGTGGTGGCCCGCTTGGGCCTGGCCCGCGCCTGGCGCGCAGGCATGGGCCTGAGCGTGCTGGTGTTTGCCTGGGCCGCGTTTTTGGGGCCCGGCGATGTGTGGGCCTTTCTGGCGGTGTGCGCGCTGTCGGGCCTGGCCCTGGGCGCCGACCTGGCTGTGCCAGGCGCTCTGTTGGCTGGCCTGGTGGGCGACATGGGCGAGCGTGGCCGTGGCGAAGGCCGTTACTTCGGTTGGTGGAATTTCGCCACCAAGCTCAACCTTGCCCTGGCCGCCGGCCTGGCTTTGCCGCTGCTGGGTTGGTGGGGGTATGCGCCCGGCCAGCGCGACCCAGAGGCCCTGAACGCGCTCACCTGGGCGTATTGCATCCTGCCTTGCGCCCTCAAGTTGATTGCGGCGGCGAGTTTGCAGCACTTCATCATCAACAAGGAACCCCGAACATGAAACGACGTGTTGCCCTCAGCGCCCTGGTGCTGGCTGCCGCTGCTGGATTGGCCGCGTGCGCTGGCCCGCAGGTGAGCGACTACGCTGCAGAAAAACCGGTGCTCGATCTGGCCACCTACTTCAACGGCACGCTCGACGCCTACGGCGTCTTCACTGACCGCTCGGGCAAGGTGGTGCGGCGCTTCACCGTCGTGATGGTGTGCACTTGGAACGGCAGCGAAGGTGTGCTGGACGAGGACTTCACCTATTCCGACGGCGAGAAACAGCGCCGCGTTTGGCGCCTGAAAAAGTTGCCCGATGGCCGCTACACAGGCACGGCCGACGATGTGAAAGGCGAGGCCCAGGGCCAGGCCGCTGGTAACACCTTCCGCTGGGGCTACACGCTCAATCTGCCGGTGGACGGCAAGGTGTACGAGGTGCAGTTCGACGACTGGATGTACCTCATGGACGACCGGGTCATGCTCAACAAGGCGGTCATGAGCAAGTTCGGCATCAAGCTGGGCGAGGTCACGCTGAGTTTCGTCAAGCGAGCGGGATGAACACCATGTGGCTGCGTCCCATCAATCCCCCCATGTCCGACTGGACAGGCCGGCGCGTGTGGATCGTCGGGGCTTCCTCTGGCATCGGAGAGGCCACGGCGCGTGCCTTGCATGCGCAGGGGGCGCACGTGACGGTGTCGGCCCGTAACGCTACGGCCCTCGATGCCTTCGTGTCACGGCACCCAGGGGCGATGGCGTTGCCACTGGACGTCACCGATGCACCCGCCGTGGCCCAAGCCGTGCGAACGGTGTTGCGCCAAGGCGGCATTGACCTGGTGATGTACTGCGCTGGGCATTACCGCGAAATGCGAGTCGACACGTTTGAGCTGAGCGAAATCCAGCGGCACTGGCGCGTTAATTTCGATGGCGCCCTGTACGTGCTCGACGCCATGCTGCCAGCACTGCGCCAGCAACGGCGGGGGCACATCAGCGTGGTCAGCAGCGTGGCCGGCTACCGGGGGTTGCCCAAGTCGCTGGCGTATGGACCGACGAAGGCGGCGCTCATCAACCTCGCGGAAACCTTGTACATGGACTTGCGCCACGAGGGCGTGGGTGTGAGCGTGGTGAACCCGGGGTTTGTGGAGACGCCTCTGACCGCACACAACGACTTCCACATGCCCGGCCTCATCACACCCGATCAGGCAGCGCAAGCCATTTTGCGGGGCTGGGCCGCCGGGCATTTTGAGATCGACTTCCCCAAGCGTTTCACGTTCTGGATGAGGCTGTTGCGATTGCTCCCCGCGCGGCCCTACTTTGCGGCCGTGGCACGATTCACCGGACTATGAGTGTGCACATCACCGATGCCCGGCTCGCGGCGCTGGCCCAGTTTTTCGAATCGCTCTCGTCGGCCGATCTCGATCGGATCGGCGTGTTCTACGCGCCCGAGGCGCGTTTCAAGGACCCGTTCAACGACGTCCAGGGCCTGCCGGGCATTCGCACGATTTTTGCGCACATGTTCGAGGCCTTGCACGAGCCGCGTTTTGTGGTCACCGGCGGTTTTGCGCAAGGCGACGAGGCGTTTCTGACCTGGGACTTCGTTTTCCGCTTCAAACGCTTTGACAGCCACACCCTGCAAACCGTGCGCGGAGCCACCCATTTGCGTTTTGCGGCTGACGGCCGCGTGAGTTTGCACCGCGACTACTGGGATGCGGCCGAAGAGCTGTATGAAAAACTGCCCGTGGTGGGCGGGCTGATGCGCTGGCTCAAGCGCCGCGCGAACAGTTGAAGTAAAAAAGACCATCCCGTCGCTTGCCCGCTGCGCGTGGCAGCATCCCCCTCCAGGGGCGACACCAGCCGCCCGGCAAAGCCGGCCCGGCGGTGACCCAGGTTTGACCGTTTCAGGTCACCGGCGGCAAGGTGTCGATGAAACTCTGGCGCTGTGCCAGCTTGTCGGCCAGCTTGGCCAAGTTGGGGTACTCGGCGCGCCAGCCCAGTTCGGGGAAGCGGAAGTCGAGGTAGCCCAGGGCGCAGCCCACGGCCACGTCGGCCAAGCTCAGGTGGATGCCGTGGCAAAAGGGTTTGTCTCCCAGGCCATGCGCCATGGCCTTGAGCGCGCCATGCACTTTCGCCATTTGCCGCTCGATCCAGGCCACGCTGCGTTGTTGCGCATCCCGGTGCGGCCAGGTGGCCTCCAGGCGCGCCAGGATGGCGGCGTCCATCAGGCCGTCTGCCAGGGCTTCCCAGGTTTTGACTTCGGTGCGCTCGCGACCGGTGGTGGGGATGAGCTTGCCCACAGGCGACAGGGTATCGAGGTATTCGACGATGACACGCGAGTCGAAAATGGCCTCGGCGCCGTCCATCACCAGGCAGGGCACTTTGCCCAGCGGGTTGGCTTGGGCGATGGTGGTGTCGGCCGCCCACACGTCCTCCAGCACCAGCTGGTAGTCCAGCTTCTTCTCCGCCATGACGACGCGCACTTTGCGCACGTAGGGGCTGGTGAGGGCGCCAATGAGTTTCATGTGAGGGGACAGGTGACGGAACGGGAAGGGCATTTTAGCCAGCGGCGCCTGCGCCATGCTGACGGTGTACCGATTCACCGGCTTCCCTACAATTCAGGGATGCAAGTTCCTTCCCAAACCGCCGCCGGCCTGTCGGCACTCACCGCCCTTTCCCCGCTCGACGGCCGTTACGCGCCCAAGCTGGCCGCCCTGCGGCCCTTCATGAGCGAGTTTGGCTACATGCACCGCCGCGTGCAGGTAGAGATCGCCTGGTTCATCGCGTTGTCTGATGCCGGCTTCAGCGAGTTCAAGCCGCTGTCGAGCGAGGCGCGTGCCCACCTGCTGGGCTTGGTGCAGCGCTTCGATGAGGCCGATGCGGCGGCGATCAAGGACATCGAAAAAACCACCAACCACGATGTGAAGGCGGTGGAGTACTGGATCAAGGCGCGTTTTGCCGACGCCGCGCTGCCGGCTGCCCTCAAGGCCGAGCTGGCGGCGGTGCAGGAGTTTGTGCACTTTGCCTGTACCAGCGAAGACATCAACAACACCAGCCATGCCCTGCAGCTCAAGGCCGGGCGCAACCAGGTGCTGCTGCCGGGTCTGGATGCGGTGATTGCCAAGCTGCGCGAGATGGCCCACGCGTTCGCCGACGTGCCCATGCTCAGCCGCACCCACGGACAGACCGCCAGCCCCACCACCGTGGGCAAGGAGTTCGCCAACGTGGTGGTGCGCCTGAACAAGGTGCGTGCCGCCATCGCTGATGTGAAGCTGATGGGCAAGATGAACGGCGCCGTGGGCAACTACAACGCCCACCTGAGCGCCTGGCCCGAGTTCGACTGGGAGGCCTTTTCGCGCAATGTGGTGGAAACGCCCGAGCCGCAAGACGTGCAGGCCGGTGCCCGCTGGGGCCTGGGCCTGACCTTCCAGCCCTACAGCATCCAGATCGAGCCGCACGACTACATGGCCGAGCTGTTCGATGCCACCGCGCGGGCCAACACCATCCTGATCGACCTCTCGCGCGACATCTGGGGTTATGTGAGCCTGGGCTACTTCAAGCAAAAGCTCAAGGCTGGCGAGATCGGATCAAGCACCATGCCGCACAAGGTCAACCCCATCGACTTCGAGAACGCCGAAGGCAACCTGGGTCTGGCCAACGCGGTGCTCAAGCACCTGAGCGAAAAGCTGCCCATCAGCCGCTGGCAGCGCGACCTGACCGACTCCACCGTGCTGCGCAACATGGGTGTGGCGCTTGGGTACGCTGCGTTGGCCTACCAGTCGCTCATGACTGGTCTGAACAAGCTGGAGATCAACCTGGAAGCCTTGGCCGCCGACCTCGATGCCTCGTGGGAAGTGTTGGCCGAGCCCATCCAGACCGTGATGCGCCGCTACGGCGTGCAGGGCGCCTACGAAAAGCTCAAGGAAGTGACGCGTGGCAAGACGGTGACCGCCGAAGCGCTGCACGGCCTGATCCGAACCCTGGCCATTCCTGAGGCCGAAAAACAACGCCTGCTGGCCATGACGCCAGGCAGCTACGTGGGCGAAGCGGCCGCATTGGCCCGGCGGGTCTGAGCCGGCAGTTGATCCAACACAAGAAACCACCGACCCAGGTGGTTTTTTTATGCCTGGTCGCAAGTGTCTGGAATTGATAAATCCGTAACCTTCGGGTACAACCAAGGCAGGCTGCTCCTTCCATCACATGGCCGTCCAACCCTTTCAACCCACCGATGCCACCGACCAGGCCTTGACGGCCCGCCTGGTCAGGCACGCCGCGCAGGTCATGGTGGTGTTGGGGTTTCTGATTGCGCTGGTGCTGGGCTTGGAGCACAGCACGCCGCCTGACCACGTGTGGCTGCACGTGATGGTGGGGCTGGTGGGTGTGGTGACCCTGGTTTTGATGCGGCTGGGTCACCAGCGGCTTGCTGCCTACATCATGGTGTGGGTGTTCTGGGGCTTGGTGGCCTTGGTCACGGCGCGCAACGGCGGGGCACGCGGGCCCAGCATGCTCAACTACCCCGTGCTTATCGTGTTTTCGGGCTGGATACTGGGTTCTGTGGCCACACGCTGGCTGGCGGCCGCCACCGGCCTGTTGTTCTTGGTGTTCATCTGGGGGCACCCGTTGGGCTGGTTTCCCGACCCCTACTTTGGCAACCCGCTGCTGCACGCCAGTTACCTGGGCGGGGTGTTGTTGGTCACCACGGCGGCCACGCTGCTGTCGCGCCGGGATTACATCAAACGCCTGGGCGAAGCGCGCCAACTGGCCAATGAACTGGCCGCACGAGAAGTTGAGCTGCGCAAGTTCTACCTGGCGGTGGAGCAAAGCCCCATCTCGATTGCCATGGTGGACGCCGAACAGCGGGTGGACTACGTCAACGCCGCCTACGAACAGATGGGGGGCTATCGGCGCGAGGCCTTGCTGGGACACCATCCTCAGGCGCTCGGCATAGACACCACCCTGGCGGACGAGTCCGTGCAGGCGGCGGTGAAAGCGGGCGACACCTGGGTGGGCGAACGCCTTTCGCGTCGGGCTGACGGCAGCGAATACCCGGCCTACACCATCGTCATGCCCATACGGCAGGCCGACGGGCGCATCAGCCATTTCGCCACTTTGCGGCAAGACCTGTCGGCACAAAAAAGTGCCGAGGAGCGCATACACCACCTCACCCATTTCGACAGTTTGACCGACCTGCCCAACCGCCGCCAGATGCTGGAGCGGCTGGCGCTGGACTTCTTGCTCAACCTCCGCCACGGGCGCATGGCCGCGGTGATGTTGTTCAACATCGACCGCTTTCAGAACGTCAACAACGCCAGGGGGCAAGCCACGGGTGACCAATTGTTGCGGGCGGTGGGCCAGCGGCTGCAAGGCCTGCTGCGCGCGGGCGATGGCATCGCTCACCTCTCGGCCGACGAGTTCGTGTTGCTGTTCCACGAGCTGGGCTCGGATGCCGAGACCGCCAGTCGCCAGGCGCTTTCAGTGGCCGAAAAAATCCACAGCGCTTTGGCCGAGCCTTTTGTATTGGCGGGCGAGGCCGATGCGGTCACCATCACCGCCAGTCTGGGCATCACCTTGTGCCCGCAGGGGCCTGATGACGAGCCGGCGGAGGCCTTGCGCCGGGCCGACACCGCCTTGCGCCGCGCCAAGGCGGGCGGTGGGCGGCAGAGCGCCTTTTTCGACACCCAGATGGGCAGCGCCGTGCAGCAGCGCTTCCAGTTGGAGCGTGAACTGCGGCACGCGGTGGTGGCAGGTGAGTTGAGGCTGTACCTGCAGTCGCAGGTCAATCTGGTGGGGGAGGTGGTGGCGGCCGAAGCCTTGGTGCGCTGGCAACATCCCACACGGGGGCTGTTGCCGCCCGGTCTTTTCATCGCTGTGGCCGAAGAAAGCGACCTCATCGTCGCGCTGGGCGACTGGGTGTTGTTGCAGGCGTGTCTCTACCTGGCCGATGCCGCCCGCGTGGGTCGCCCCGTGCGCCTGTCCGTCAACGTCAGTCCACGCCAGTTCCGCGAGTCCGGTTTTGTGCCGCGTGTGTGCCAATTGCTCGCGCAACACGGGTTTTCAGCCGATCTGCTGACGCTGGAGGTGACGGAGAGCCTGGTGGTCGACGATGTGGAGCAGGTGGCCGCCAAGATGCGGGCCTTGGCCGACCTGGGTGTGCGTTTTTCTGTGGACGACTTTGGCACGGGGTATTCCTCCCTGCGTTACCTCAAGCGCCTGCCTCTGCACGAACTCAAGATCGACAAAAGTTTTGTGCAGGACGCCCCGCACAGCGCCGACGACGCCGCCCTGGTGGACACCATGCTGGCCGTGGCCGGCCACCTGGGCCTGAGCGTGGTAGCGGAGGGTGTGGAAACCCAGGCGCATGCCGATTTCCTGGCGTCACGCAACAGCCCGATGTTGCAACAGGGCTACCTGCATGGCCGACCCGAACCTGCTGCCGACTGGCTGGCCCGCTGGAAGACCAGCCCATGACGGGTATGCTCGGCACATGGCTCTCAAGTCCACCATCTTCAAGGCGCATGTTCAGATCGCCGACATCGACCACGGCTACTACGCCGACCACGCACTGACCCTGGCCCGTCACCCCAGCGAAACCGACGAACGCATGATGATTCGGCTGGCGGCGCTGGCCCTCAACGCTTGGCGCTTGCAAGCGGAGTGCAATGGCGACGGCACGCTGGCCTTTGGCGCCGGCTTGAGCGATCCGGACGATCCCGACATCTGGCTGCGCGACTTCACCGGCCGCACGCGCGTGTGGATCGAGGTCGGCCAGCCCGAAGACAAGCCCATCCTCAAAGCCTGCAGCAAGGCCGACCGCGTGATCGTTTACGCCTTTGCCTCGTCGGCCGACATTTGGTGGCGCGGCATACAGACCAAACTCACCCGCACCGACAAGCTGGCGGTGTGGCGCGTGCCTGCCGAATCGTCGCAGGAATTGGCCGGACTGGCCGAGCGCAGCATGCAGCTGCAAGCCACGGTGCTCGAAGGCGTCCTCACCCTGGGCAACGGCGAGCGCAGCGTGTCGCTGGAGTGCGTGCCCTTACTCGCCAGCGCTGACTGAGTTGGCCTCGGCCGCGCGTTCGGCGTAGGTGTTGAAACGCCAGGCGCTCGCTTCCAGCGTGATGCGGCGCCAGGTGGCGCGCTTCTCACCCGGCGTCATGGCCGGCCAGTGCTGCACCTCGTCAAAAGTGCGGCCACAGCCCTTGCACATATCGTCCCCCTGGCTGGTGGAGCAGATGGCGATGCAGGGCGTGTCGGGCGTGGTGTCGTACCAGGCTTTCCAGGCGGCATGGGCCTTGCGCGGCATGCTGTCTTCGTCGGCTTCGCTCTCGTGGTGGTACACCAGCAGGGCATAGACCTCGGCCAGCGCCCGGATTTCAGGTGCCAGCGAAACGCCATCTGGCGAGGGCTTGCGCCCGCGCCAGAAGTTGATCGCAGCTTCGATGTCGGTGATGTGGATGCCGGCCATAGGGGGGCGGATGATAACCGCCTTGGCACGCACGGCGCCTCATGGGGGTTTGGGCCGCCGCGCCGGGCCGCCCCAAGCAAGGCCCGCCCCCCTTGGGGGGCAGCGACTCACTCAGCGTCGGAGCGTGGGGGCCCTGTTACCGGGCGTTCGGAGCGGTCTTCACGCTCCACAGCATCGTGATGGCCAGGATGCCCACCACGACGCCCAGCGACACCGCCACCGGGATCTTGAACACGTCGATCAGCATCATCTTGGTGCCGATGAAGACCAGGATGACGGCCAGACCGTAGTTGAGCAGGTGGAATTTGCTGGCCACGGCGGCGAGCAGGAAGTACATGGCACGCAGGCCCAGGATGGCGAACACGTTGCTGGTCAGCACGATGAACGGGTCTTGCGTGATGGCGAAGATGGCGGGGATGGAGTCGACCGCGAAGATCACGTCGGTCAGCGCCACCAGAGCGATCACCATCATCAGCGGCGTGGCGATCTTCTTGCCGTTTTCAACCGTCCAGAATTTTTCGCCGTCGTAGTCCTTGCTCACCGGCATCACGCGGCGCAACAGCCTCAGGGCAGGGTTGTCGTCCAGCGAGCCTTCCTTGTCGGCGGCCCACCACATCTTGATGCCAGTGAGCACGAGGAAGGCGCCGAACACGTAAAGGATCCAGTGGAACTGTGACAGCAACCAGCCGCCCACCAGGATCATGATGGTGCGCAGCACGATGGCACCGATGATGCCGATCATGAGCACCCGCTTCTGGAATGCCGGCGGCACCGCGAAGTAGGTGAAGATCATCAGGAAGACAAATATGTTGTCCACCGCGAGCGACTTCTCGATCAGGTAGCCGGTCAGGAACTCAAGTGATTTTTCGTTGGCGACCGAGACAGAGCCCGTGGTGTCGCGCACGGCCCACCAGAACAGACCGTTGAACACAAAACTCAGGGCAATCCAAAGGAGCGACCAGTTGAGGGCCTCCTTCATGCCCACTTCGTGCGCGCCCTGTTTTTTCAGGACGACAAAATCAACGAACAGGGACGCGATAACGATCGCGACAAAAACAAGCCAAAGCCATACCGGTGCTACGGTGCTCATAAAAAGACCTTCAATGGTTGAGTGTGGTGACACACCCAGAAGGTCTCGCGGGGGCATTCAGCGCAGCAATGTGGCTGTGTCCCTGGCGGCTCCGGAACGCACCTTGCGGGCACGTACGTATTGACGGAGGACGCCGTCCGCAAACCTCACCCACGGTGGGCCGTTGCAGACTCGCTACTCCCCTTTCGGGTATTGCGATTTTGGCATGACTTGACGCGTACCTGCAATGGCCGGTGGTCATGTGGGGTTTTTGGGTGGGGTGTCGATGCTCAGCGCGAGCCGCGCTGTTCGGTCGCGTCGCGTTCGATGTCGGCTTGCAAACGCATGATCTCGCGCGTGCGGGCGTCGAGTATGGACAGCTCGAAGTGGTCGGCCTGCGGCTGGCTGCGCGCCAGGTTCTGTGCCGACTTGAAGCGATCGATGGCACCGGGGTAGTCGAGCATGGCCACTTGCGCTTCGGCATCGGCGCGCACCGCACGCAGCGCCTGGTTTTGTGCGCGGTACAACGTGGCCAGTGTTTGCCAGCCCATGGCGTCGCTGGGGCGTTCGGTGACCCACGTGAGCAGCCGCTCGCTTGCGCGAGCCATGGTCTCAGGGTTGCCTGTCTTTCGGGCTGCCTGCGCGTACATCAGCAGTCCGGTGCGGGTGCCACGCGCGGCCAGGCGGTCGGCCCAAGCGGGCAAGGCCTGTTCGTTCAGGGTTTGGCCGGCAGGCGCTTGCAGCAGCACTTCCACTGCCAGTGCCTCCACCGTGGGCAGCGCGGCGGGGTCGAGGCCTGGCAGCCGCAACAGGGCTTGCGTGGCGCTTAAGGCGGTGGGCAGGTCGCGTTGCTGCAGGGCCACCAGGGCGACGGTGTAGTGCCGCGCCGCACGGGTGGGGCCGTCGCCTGCTGTGACGGTGGTTTGGTGTTCGTCCGGCCGCACGCGTTGGCGGTCGGCGCCCGCGTAGGCCAGCACGCGTGCGCGCGCCGCCATCAGGGCATGCACCCAGGCGTTGTGGGGTGAGGCACCGGGGGCTGTTGCGGTGCCCGCGTGGCTGCCGTGGCCAGTGTGGTCGTCCAGGGGCAGGCGCGCGCGCATGTCGGCCATGCGTTCGGTGGTCAGCGGGTGGCTGCGCAGGTAGGGAAATCCGCCGTCGTCGTTGAGCCGGGCGGATTGCTGCAGGCGCTCGAACATGCCCACAAATCCCCGGCCCTCAAAACCGGCGTCACGCATCACGCCAAAGCCGACGCGATCGGCCTCACGCTCCATGTCGCGCGAGAAATTGAGCTGGTTCTGCACCGCCAGCGCCTGGCCGCCCGCGATGGCGGCACCACCGATGTCGGCGTTTTTGGCCGCGCTCGCGGCCAGAATGCCCAGCAACATGCCGGCCAGCAGCAGGGGGGCTTGTTGAGACTGCTTGTCGATGATGCGTGCGATGTGGCGCTGCGACACGTGCGTGAGTTCGTGCGCCAGCACCGAGGCCAATTCGTCCGCGGTTCCGGTCATGCCGATCAGGCCGAGGTGCACCCCCAGGTTGCCGCCCGGCATGGCGAAGGCGTTCACCGTGTTGTCGCGCGAGAGCATGAGGCGCCAGGCAAACCGTTCCGCCATCTCCGGTGTGAGCTCGCCCCGGCGTTGGGCCGACTCGATCAACGGGCGCCAGAGCGAGGTCAGGTAGTCGACCAGCACGGGGTCGTCGAGGTAGTCGGGGTCGCGGAAGATGGCGCGTGCCATGTGGTCGCCCAGCCGCCGTTCGGCACTCAACGACATCGTTTGCCCGTCGCCAAGGTTGGGCAGGGTGGGGGTGTCGCGCGGCAAGCGACTCACTTGGGCCTGCAACGGAGCCGGCGGTTGCGCTAGCAGCGCAGCGGCCAAGGCGGTGAGGGTGGCACGGCGCCAGCCAGCATGAAGGACAGACATGCGCCGTATGATGCCCCGTTCCCGTAAAGGTTTCGTAAAAACATGAGCCAAACATCTTCACCCCTGACCCACTTCGATGCCCAGGGCCAGGCCCACATGGTGGACGTGGGCGCCAAGGCCCACACCCGCCGCGTGGCGGTGGCGCAAGGGCGCATCACCATGCTGCCGGCCACGCTGGCGCTGGTGACGGCGGGCACCGCCAAGAAGGGCGATGTGCTGGGCATCGCGCGCATTGCGGGCATACAGGGCGCCAAGCGCACAAGCGATCTGATCCCGTTGTGCCACCCGATTGCACTCACCCGCGTGGCGGTGGATTTTGAGGTGCTTGCAGACGAAAACGCCGTTCGCTGCACCACCACCGCCGAAACCGTGGGCCCCACGGGGGTGGAAATGGAGGCGCTCACCGCTGTGCAGGTGGCTTTGCTCACCATCTACGACATGTGCAAGGCGGCCGACCGAGGCATGGTCATGTCCGACGTGAAATTGCTGGAGAAGCACGGGGGCAAGAGCGGGAGTTTTGTCGCGCGGCCTTGAGCGCTGTGATGAGCGGCATTGCCCTGTCATCCGATGCCTTGGCGGCCTTGGCCGCTGCCCTGGGCTGTGGTTTGTTGGTTGGGCTGGACCGCGAGCGGCGCAAGCTGCGTGGGCCGCGCCGCCCGCTGGCGGGGCTGCGTACCTTCGCGCTCACCAGTGTCAGCGGTGCGGCGGCCATGTTGTCGGGCCTGCACGAACTGGTGGCCGTGGGTGCGATGTTGGTGGTGGGGTTGGCGGTGGTGGGCTACTGGCGCAACCGCACCGACGACCCCGGCGTCACCACTGAGGTGGCGCTGTTCCTGACCTACCTCATTGGCGTGTTGTGTGTCGTCAGCCCGCCTTTGGCGGCGGGGCTGGCGGTGGTGCTCACGGCGCTGCTCACCGAGCGCGAAGCCCTGCACCGCTTTGCAACCGAATGGCTCACGCCGGGCGAAATGCGCGATGGCGTCATCTTGTTGACGGTGGTGCTGATCGGCCTACCGCTGTTGCCCAACCGGCCGTTGTGGGGGCCGGTGCTCAACCCACAGGTCATCGGCCAACTGCTGGCATTGTTGCTGGCCTTGCAGTCGCTGGCGCACCTGAGTCGTCGCCTGTTGGCCGCGCGACAGGCCTTGGCCTTGTCTGCGTTGGCTTCGGGGTTTGTGTCGAGCACGGCCACGGTGGCCACTTTGGGGCTGGCGGTGCGCGAAGGACGCGGTCAGCCGGCCCCTATGGCGGGTGCGGCTTTGCTCTCGTGTGTGGCCACCTTGCTGCAGTTGCTGCTGATGGCGGCGGCCATGCAGGTCGCTTGGTGGGCGGTGTTGCTGGGGCCCGCGCTCGCGGGTGCCACCGTGGCCTTGCTGTGGGGTGTCTGGCTGGTGCGTGGGGCTCAACTCACGCCCTCAGCCGATGCCCCGGCCACCGGCGACGGACGCATGTTCAGCCTGCGTGCCGCCGCTTTGATCGCAGCATTGCTGACCAGCATCCAGGCGCTGGTTTATGGCCTTGGCCTGTGGCTGGGCCCCAAGGGTTTGCTGGCCGGTACTTTGCTGGCCTCACTGGCCGAGCTGCACAGCGCGGTGGCCGCCGTGATGGCCGCCACCTTGCCTGGCGATGCGCAGCACCCCGAAATCACCATCGCCCTGGCCCTTGCGGTGCACGCCGCCAGCAAGTGCGTGAACGCCAGCGTGACCGGTGGCTGGCGCTATGCCCTGGCGCTGGCGCCGGGCATGGTGGTGCACACGGGTGTGGCCGTGGGGTGGCTG
>DASUIK010000154.1:0-20515 GCA_036279795.1 Burkholderiaceae bacterium
CACTGTCACGGATCACGCTCACGGCTTTGCCATCGCGGGCAAACAGAGCGTGGGCCGCGTCGCGCATGTCGCGGCGGGTGGCGGGGTTGGTGGCCAGCACACGGCGCTTGGTGGCCGCGTCTTCCAGCATCATGTCGATGCCCACGGTGCGCGTTGCGTCCAGGCGTTCCACGGCGGCGATGGTGGTCACGTCCATGCCCAGCGGCGCCACCAGGATCAGCGCTTGTTCGCTCGGCTGCTGGCCGGTTTCGATGCGCGCACCGAGGTCCTTGAGCAACTGGTACAGCTCGGGCCGCCGCGCGGCCTTGGCCGGCACCCACACGGGCGGCAGTTCGGCCACCTGGGGCACGGGTGGCTCGGGTGGCATCTGTGCCACGCCATCGGCGTATTTGTAGAAGCCTTCGCCCACCTTCTTGCCCACCACGCCGCCTGCCAGGCGCTGGGCCGTGATCACGCTGGGGCGGTAGCGCGCTTCTTCGTAGTACTGGTGGTAAATGGACTCCATCACCGGGTGGGAGACGTCCAGTGCCGTGAGGTCCATCAGCTCGAAGGGGCCCAGGCGGAAACCCATTTGGTCTTTGAGGATGCGGTCGATGGTGGCGAAGTCGGCCACGTTTTCGCCCACCACACGCAAGGCCTCCGTGCCATAGCCCCGGCCTGCGTGGTTGACGATGAAGCCCGGTGTGTCTTGCGCAAGCACCGGCGTGTGACCCATGGCCCGCGCGTAGGCGCTGAGTTGATCGCACACGGCGGCGTCGGTCTTGAGCCCGGCAATCACCTCGACCACGCGCATCAGCGGCACGGGGTTGAAGAAGTGGTAGCCCGCCAGCCGCTGTGGGCGCTTGAGCTGGGCGGCAATGGCCGTCACCGACAGCGAGGAGGTGTTGGTGGCCAGCACCGCGTCGGGGCCGACGATGGCTTCGAGGTCACCAAAAATCTGGCGTTTCACGTCCAGGCGCTCCACCACGGCTTCCACCACCATCTGGCAAGGCGCGAGTTGCTTGAGTTCGGCGGCGATGGACAGGCGGCCCTTGAGCTGGGCCACAGCGTCGGCGGTGAGCTTGCCTTTGGCGGCCAGTTTGTCCCATTGCTCGCCCAAGGCCGCTGCGGCCTTCTCGGCAGCACCTGCGCCAGCATCGAACAACCAAACCTGGCTGCCCGCTTGTGCGGCGATTTGCGCGATACCTCGGCCCATGGCGCCGGTGCCGACCACGCCCACTGTTTCAAATTGGAGACTCATTGCTCTGACCTTGCCTCGATCGTTAATTGGTTATGACAAAATGTTTCCGACAACTGAACAACGCCCATGGAAACCAAGGAACGCCTGATGCTCAAGTATGCGCTGGGCGGTATTGTGCTCTCGACCTCACTGCACAGTGCCGCATTGTCCTTGGGTGGCTCATCGGGGCAGGCCATCATCGGTCGCCCGCTCGATATGTCGGTGCGCTCCAGCGCACCCTTGGCCGACATCGAATCGGCCGGCTGCTTACAGGCCCAGGTGCTGTATGGCGACACGGTCTTGCCGGCGGGCAGCGTGTCGCTGAGTGTGCAGGGCACGGCAGATGGTGCGGTGATTCGGGTGCGCAGCAGCGTACCGGTCAACGAACCCGTGGTCAGCGTGGTGTTGAACACCGGCTGCGCGGCCGACCGCTTCAGCCGCAAATACACCTTGCTGGCCGACCTCGACCCCGCACTGGCCCCAGTGGCTGCCGCGCCTGCGGTCCCGCTGGTGGCCCTGGCCCCCAGCACGCAGCCGCCGGCGCCACCTGCGCCGTCCCCCGCGCCAATGGCCCAGATCACCGCACCGGTGCCAACTGGCCCATCGGCGTCGTCCCCGCCGGCGCCGCGGTCAACGGCCAACGTGGCACCTCGGCCCCGGCCAGCGCCTCGGCCCGCCCCAGCGGTGACAGACGCGCCCGTGCGCAAGTCGGCGCCCGTGGCCGAGAAAAAAGTGGCGGCCGCCAGCCCCGCCCCAAAGCCAGCTGCACCAGCGCCCGCTGCACCTGCCCCGGTGGCGGCCGGTCCTCGCCTGAAGCTGGATCCCATTGACCTGTCGCCGGGGCGCAACCCTGGCCTCAAGCTCAACACCGAGCTGCAGAATCCGCCCACCGGCAACGAAGCCGACCGCAAGGCGGCCGCCGAATTGTGGGCGGCCCTGAACACCCCACCCGAGAAGGCGGCGGAGGATGCGAAGCGTCTGGCGGCCATGGAGGCCGATCTCAAGGCCTTGCGCGAGCAACAGGCGGGCTTGCAGGCCAGCATGGCCTCCTTGACCGCACAGCTGCAAGCCGAGCGGGACGAACGCGCGCCGAAGTCGTTGTTGTACGCGCTGGCGGCCGCGTTGGCGCTGGCCGCAGCGGCGCTGGCCTGGTTGGTGACCGAACGCCGTCGGCAGCGCGTCATGCCAACCGCCGACGAGCAGCCCTGGTGGCAGTCCGCCCAGCAAGCCGATGCGGGACCGTCTTTGTCAGCGAGCGAAACACAGGCGCCAGCTGTATCGGCAACCGCGCCCGCAGCGCCAATCGATGCACCGGTGCTACCGGCCGCCGTGGCGGACAGCGCCGGCATCGCTGACCTGCATGTGACCGAGGCCACCGAGTCCTCGTTTGCTCAGCTCATCGACGATTCGCCCGTGTCGGTGGAGGCTTTGCTGGACTTGGTGCAGCAGGTTGAATTCTTTGAATCACTGCAACAGCAAGACGATGCCGCCATGGTGCTCGAGCAGTTCGTCGAAGAACACCCCACGGCCTGCGAATTGCCTTACTTGCTGCTGATGCAGCAGGCCAAGGCGCTCGGGCAAGCAGAGCGTCTTGCGGCCCTGGGCGCGCGTTTCCTGCAGGCGTTTGGGGTGCCGGCACCCGATGCCAGCTGCTACACGCCAGGTCAGGCGGGCTTGGACACCCAGACCAAGTTCATGGACGTGCTGACGCGGTTCTGGCCCGAGGAGCAGGTGTTGGGCCTATTGCGCAACACCTTGATGTCTGCGCCGGGCACTGGCCTGCTGGAGACACACAGCCTGCAGGCTTTCGAGGACGCCTTGCTGCTTTACAGCGTGGCCCACACCCTGCAGAGCGACACCGATCTGGGAGGGCCCCCCGCCATCGCGCCTGCAGCCGTTGTCCCGGCAGCCACCGACCTTGATCTCGACCTGTCGTTCGCCGCCGAGCACGACATCCCTGCGCCCGCCGAGGCCCCTGTGGTGGCAGACAGCCCCGAGCGTCGCGAGCTGCCGATGCTCGACTTCGATCTGTTCGCGATCGACGAGGGCAAGAGCGACAAGGCACCGAACAAGCCCTGAACGCCTGAGCCCGAGGGGCTCAGCGCCGGACTTGCAGTGCGCCCGGGTTGACGATGTTGGTGGGCGTGCCCTTGATGAAGTTCACCACGTTGTCGAAAGCGGCCGAAAAGTAGAGTTCGTAGCTTTCTTGTTCAACGTAGCCAATGTGCGGCGTGCAAATGCAGTTCTCCAGGCGCAACAGAGCGTGGCCCTGAAGGATGGGCTCCGACTCGAACACGTCCACCGCCGCCATGCCGGGGCGGCCCCGATTGAGGGCGCCCAGCAAGGCATCGGGCTCGATCAGTTCGGCGCGCGAGGTGTTGACCAGCACAGCCGTGGGCTTCATGCGCGCCAAGTCTTCCAGCGTCACGCAGCCGGTGGTGCTGTCGGCCAGGCGCAGGTGCAGGGTCAGCACATCGCAGCTTTCAAAAAAGGCTTCCTTGGTGGTGGCCACATCGAAGCCATCCTGGAGCGCACGTTGCCGAGCTGCCTCGCTGCCCCACACCAGCACCCGCATGCCAAAGGCACGCCCATAGCCTGCCACCAGTTGCCCGATGCGGCCATAGCTCCAAATGCCCAGGACCTTGCCCTTGAGCACTTGGCCGAGACCGAAGTTGGGCGGCATCGATGCCGCCTTGAGGCCAGATTGTTGCCAGCCACCGTGCTTGAGGCTGGAAATGTAGTGGGGCAGGCGGCGCATCGCTGCCATCACCAGCGCCCAAGTCAGTTCGGCCGGCGCCACCGGAGAGCCTACGCCCTCGGCCACGGCCACGCCTTTTTCGGTGCAGGCGGCCACGTCGATGTGGGCACCCACGCGGCCCGTCTGGGCAATCAGTTTCAGGCGCGGCAATTTCTCAACCAATTGGCGCGAGATGACGGTGCGTTCCCGGTTCAATACCAGCACGTCGGCGTCACGCAGGCGCACCGACAACTGGCCGACGCCCTTGACGGTGTTGGTGTAGACCTTGGCGGGGTAGGGCTCGAGTTTCTCGGCACAGGCCAACTTGCGGACGGCGTCTTGGTAGTCGTCCAAAATCACGATGTTCATGCCGCTATTGTGCCCGTGTGTGCCGGGTGCCCTGTGGGCCGGAAGTGGCGGGGCGATGCCCCCATGCTGGCCTTGAACATGGCGCTGAAAGCGCTTTCGCTGGCGTAGCCGCTCTCGGCCGCCACCTGCGCCACCGGCATGCCCTGAGCCAGGCGGGGCAGTGCACGCGCCAGCACCACCTGCTGCCGCCAATGGTGAAAGCTCATGCCCAGTTCGGCCCGAAACAAGCGCGCCATGGTGCGCTCGCTGGCGCCATGTTCAGCGGCCCATTGGGCCAGGGTGTCGAACGCGTCGGGCTGCGCCAGCAGGCCTTGGCACAGCGCGCGCAGCCGGCGGTCGCCATGGCCGGCAGCCGGCAGTGGCACACCCACCGGCAGGCAGGTGGCGTGGGCCAGTTCGTGCTGCATCAGGGTGCTCAACGCCGCTTGTTCTTCGGGCTGGTCGCGGTAGCTGACCTGGTCTTGTGCATCGATGAGCGCGTGCAACAGCGGCGTCACCGCCAGCACCCGCACCTGCTGCCAATCTGGGGGTACGAGGCTGGCGTGGAGGTACACCGTGCGCGATTGCGCTGCTTCCACCACCATCACCGAGTGTTGCGCGCGGGGCGGAATCCAGACCGCGCGCTGGGGCGGCGCAATCACCGAGATGTCTTGCGTGGCACCGGCCGGACCGGGCGCTCGCACCACCACTTGGAGCAGGCCGCTGGCACAGCAGGCCAGTTGTGCCCATTCGTGATGGTGGGGTTCGAAGTGGGTGTCCTGTGGCAGGTCGCGCAGGCGCGTGCGCAGCGGGCGTGCCAGGGTGGGCGCAAACGGTTCGGTGTCGTCAACGGCCAGGGGAATGGGTGTTTTGCCGCGTCGCATGGGGGTAGGCCTTGGCTGAAATTCGCTAGAAGTTGACGATTTGTCGGCAGACAGACTCTAACCCCGAGCCTACCATTGCGCACATGAATACCGCCACTTTGTCCAGCGCCGACATGCCCGCCGTGCCTCTCAAGCAAGACGCCGCCGTGATGGGATTGGTGGGGCTCGCTCATGCCAGCTCGCACTTCACCCACCTGTTGTTGCCGCCTCTGTTTCCCATGTTCATGCGGGACTTCGGTCTCAGCTACGCCGACGTGGGCTTTTTGATGACGGTGTTTTTTGTCATCTCCGGTTCGGGCCAGGCCTTGTCGGGGTTTGTGGTGGATCGGCTCGGTGCCCGCCCGGTGCTGTTTGGCGCGATCGGGCTTTTCCTGCTCGCGTCCTTGGTGGCTTCGCAAGCCACAGGTTACAGCGGGTTGTTGCTGGTGGTGGTGCTGGCCGGCCTGGGCAACGCGCCCTTCCACCCTTGTGACTTCACCATCCTCAACCAGCGGGTGTCCACGCCCCGGCTGGGCCATGCCTTCAGTGTGCATGGGCTCACGGGCAGCCTGGGCTGGGCCTTGGCGCCGGTGTTTCTGGTGGGCATCTCCAGCCTGCACAACCGCGAAGTGGCTTACCTGTCGGCGGCCGCACTGTATGTGGCGGTGCTCGGGCTGCTGTACTGGAAACGCGATCTGTTGCGCACCGACGTGGTGGTGCGTCACGCCGATGCGCCCAAAGGGGGCGACCTCGCCTTCTTGAAGCTGCCTGTGGTGTGGTGGTGTTTTGCCTTTTTCCTCCTCTCCACCATGACACTGGCCGTGGTGCAGAACTATTCAGCGTCCATCCTCAGCGCTGTCCATGGCGTGAGCCTGGAGGCCGCGACACTGACCGTTACCGCCTACATGTTGTGCAGTGCGCTGGGCATGCTGGTGGGAGGCTTTGTGGCCGCCCGCTCGGCCCAAAGTGACCGCGTGGTGGCATGGGCGATGGGGTCCGGGGCGGTGCTGATGCTGGTATGTGCGACCGCCTGGTTGGGCGGCTGGGGCACCATGGCCTTGCTGGCGTTGACCGGTTTTGCAGTGGGCATTGGCGGGCCCAGCCGCGATCTGATGATTCGCAAGGCGACGCCCAAAGGCGCCACCGGCCGGGTGTATGGCACCGTCTATTCGGGCCTGGATGTGGGCTTTGCGATCGCTCCGGTCGTGTTCGGCGTGGTCATGGACCGGGGCTGGTACGCGACGGCGCTCGTGGGCGCAGCCGTTACGCTCACGCTGTCGGTGGTCGCTGCCGTTGGGGTGGGGCGGCGCACGCGCGCGGTCTGATCCACCACCAAGTGACGTGCCGGGTGCCTTGGCGCCACGGCACAATGGCGCCATGACCCAAACTCTTGCTGGCCACCTCATCGTTGAATGCCTTCTGGCCCAGGGCGTTACCCACGCGTTTGGCGTGCCGGGCGAAAGTTACCTCGCTGTGCTCGACGGCTTTCACGCCCATGCGGACGAGATCCAGTTCGTGATCTGTCGGCAGGAGGGTGGGGCGGCCTTCATGGCCGAGGCCCACGGCAAGCTCACAGGGCGCCCTGGTGTGTGTTTTGTCACCCGCGGCCCCGGTGCCACCAACGCGTCCATCGGCCTGCATACCGCGTTCCAAGATTCGACGCCCATGGTGCTGCTGGTGGGCGACGTTGCCAGCGACTGCCGCGACCGCGAAGCCTTCCAGGAGGTCGATTTCCCCCGCTTCTTCGGCCCCATGGCCAAGCGGGTGGAGCGCATCGACGATGCACGCCGCATCCCAGAGTACATCGCCCGCGCATTCGCCACCGCCATGAACGGCCGCCCTGGACCCGTGGTGCTGGTGTTGCCCGAGGACATGCTGACCCAGACCGTGATCGCACAGGCCTTGCCGCGTGTGGAGCCTGTGCAGGCTTGGGCCGATCCCGGCTCGCTGCGCACCTTGCGCGAGATGCTGATGAAAGCGCAACGTCCGCTGGTGATTGCCGGCGGCGGCGGCTGGACACCCCAGTCCGCGCAGGCCTTGCAGCGTTTTGCCGAGGCCTGGCACCTGCCGGTGGCCAACGCTTTCCGCTTTCAGGATTGTTTCGACAACGACCACCCGCTGTACGCCGGTGACATCGGCTTGGGGATCAACCCAGCCCTGGCCGCACGGGTGCGCACCAGCGACCTGCTGTTGGTCCTCGGCGCCCGCCTGGGCGAAGCCACCACCGGCAGCTACACCTTGATCGAGGCGCCGCGCCCGGTGCAAAAGCTGGTGCACGTGCATGCCAGCGCCGAGGAGCTCAACCGCGTCTACCAGGCCGACCTGGCGATCTGCGCGACCATGAACGCGGCTGCGCGCAGCCTGGAGGTGCTGGACGCACCGCCCCAGGTGGCATGGGATGCCTGGACCGCTGCCTGTAACCGCGACTACCGCGAAAACATCGACCCGGCCAATGGGGGTGTGGTGTTGCCAGGTGACATCGACATGCCGGCCCTCATCGCCACCTTGTTCCAACACTTGCCGACCGACGCCATCCTCACCAACGGCGCAGGCAACTTTGCCAGCTGGTTGCACCGCTTCTACCGCTACCGCGGGCTGGCGCGTGGGCACAAGACGCAATTGGCTCCGACGGTGGGTGCCATGGGCTATGGTGTGCCGGCGGGTGTGGGTGCGGCCATCGTCGCGCCGCATCGCACGGTGTTCACCATTGCAGGCGACGGTGATTTCCTCATGAACGGGCAGGAGCTGGCCACTGCAGCGCAACACGGCGCCAAGACCATCGTGCTGCTGCTGAACAACGGCATGTACGGCACCATACGCATGCACCAGGAGAAGCACTACCCCGCACGCGTGGCCGGCTCTCATCTGGCCAATCCCGATTTTTGCGCCCTGGCCCGTGCCTACGGTTATGCCGCCGAGCGCGTGACGCACACGGCCGATTTCGAGGCTGCTTTGTTGCGCGCCTTGGCTGCGCCCACTGGCACCGTGATCGAAGTGCCCCTGGATCCAGAAGTCATCACCACACGCGGCACCTTGATGGCCATCCGCCAAGCAGCGCTCAAGGCAGCGCACTGACGCTAGGGCTGTGCGGGCCCTTTGTCCATGAAAAAAGCCGGCGAATGCCGGCTTTTGACTGTCTGCAACAAGGGCTGTCGGACAGCCCATTGTGCGGACATCACTTCAGGTGTTCGTTGATCATCTTGGTCATTTCGAACATGGACGCCTGGGCCTTCTTGAAGATTTCCTTCAGCTTGGCATCAGCGTTGATCATTCGCTTGTTGACCGCGTCTTGCAGCTTGTGTTTCTTGATGTACTCCCACACCTTCTTGGTGACCTCGGTGCGCGGCAGCGGGGTGGCGCCCACGATGGCGGCCAGCGAAGCGCTGGGGGTCATGGCCTTCATGAAGGCGGCGTTGGGGGTGCGCTTTTTGGCGGGTGCAGCGGCTTTTTTGGCTGGAGCAGCTTTCTTGGCAGCAGGTGCGGCGGCCTTCTTGGCCGGAGCAGCAGCCTTCTTGGCCGGTGCAGCGGCGGCCTTCTTGGCAGCAGGTGCTGCGGCCTTCTTCGCTGGAGCCGCCTTTTTGGCGGGCGCTTTCTTTGCAGTTGCCATGGTTGAGTGTCCTTCTAGAAGTGGTTCCAAGACCAGCGGAAAACGCGCTTTCTGCGTGGTCGAGCCATGCTAATGGAGAAGCACCGTGTTTTGAAGCCGTGCGAGCCCCATTTGATGCAAATTCTCCCTCTGTAGGCCCCTCTTTTTCACAGAAAACAACACCCTCGGCAGCGTCTGGTCACGAGCGGCGCCAAAGGTGGGCGCTCCACCGCGCGTCAGCGTTGACCCACCCAGCGGTAAGTCAATGCGCCAATGACCGCGCCCACCACGGGCGCCACCCAGAACAGCCACAGCTGTTGCACCGCGGCGCCACCCACAAACAGGGCCATGCCGGTGCTGCGTGCGGGGTTGACCGAGGTGTTGGTGACGGGGATGCTGATGAGGTGGATCAGCGTCAGGCACAAGCCGATGGCGATGGGCGCCAGACCCTCCGGCGCGCGGGCGTCGGTCGCACCCATGATCACGAACAGGAACACGGCCGTCAGCACCACTTCGATCACCAACGCTGCGACCATGCTGTAGCCACCAGGCGAATGCGTGCCGAAGCCATTGGTGGCAAAGGCGCCTGCTGACGCAGGGTCGATGGCAAAGCCGGCTTTTCCGCTGGCCACCACATACAGCACACCAGCAGCGGCCACCGCACCCAGCAATTGAGCAACGATGTACGGCAGGAGATCGCGGCCTTCAAACCGGCCGCCGGCCCACAGCCCCACCGACACCGCCGGATTGAGGTGGCAGCCCGAGATGTGGCCGATGGCAAAGGCCATGGTCAAGACCGTCAGGCCAAAGGCCAGCGAGACCCCCAGCAAGCCGATGCCCACGTTCGGGAAGGCTGCGGCCAGCACCGCGCTGCCACAACCGCCCAAAACAAGCCAAAAGGTGCCGATGAACTCGGCCGCATAACGTTGGATGGCCACGATGACACTCCCTGTAGTTTTTGAAGCCGGCAACTCTACCGCCACAACGCCGCTGCGATCCGCAAGAATGGTTAAACCAAAGGGTTCGTTTGCACACAATGTGAGAAGGCTTGTTGGCGCATGGGGCACCGCCACCGCAGTACCATCGCGGTTTTTCATTCAAAGCTGATGCCATGACCTCATCGACCGAAACCATCACCCTGGGCGGTGGCTGCTTCTGGTGCACCGAGGCGGTGTTCGACCGCGTGCGCGGCGTGTTGGATGTGGAATCAGGTTATTGCAACGGGCGTGCTGAACTTCACCCGCCTAGCTACGAGCAGGTTTGCACCGGTCAGACGGGCTTTGTGGAGGTGGTGAAGGTGGTGTTCGACCCCACAGTCATCGGCTTGCGCGACCTGCTCGCCATCTTTTTTGTGGTGCACGACCCCACCACGCTGAACCGCCAAGGCAACGACGTGGGCACGCAGTACCGCAGCGGCATCTATTGGCACGAGCCGGAACAGGCCGAGATCGCGCGGACGGTCATTGCTGAGTTGCCGCATGCCTCTCAGGTCACCACCGAAGTGATGCCGGTGGCGCACTACAGCGCCGCAGAGGCCTACCACCAAGACTACTTCCTTCAACACCCGAACCAGGGCTACTGCGCCTTTGTGGTGGGCCCCAAGGTCGAGAAGTTCCAACGCGTTTTTGCGCAGCACCTGCGCGCAGACTGACACATGAAACGATCCATCACCATCCTCTGCCTGACCACCTTGCTGAGCGCGAGTGTCTGGGCGCAGCACAGCTCCAAAGAGCTTCAAGAAGACATCGAGCGCCACAAGCAGATGGCCGCAGCACACGGCGCAGCGGCGCAGTGCCTGCAATCCGGTCGCGCCCCAGATGAGTGCGCCAAGGCCCTCCAGACGGCGTGCAAGGGTCTGGCCTTGGGCAAGTTTTGTGGCATGCGCCACGCACACTGAAAACGAAGCCACAGGGCGTTGAGTGCCCCGTGACTCAGGCGGTCACATGCTCAAACCCTTGAACAGCATGTAGCCGGACAGCATGTAAAGCACGGCCGCAAAGGCGCGCTTGAGCTGTTTGATGGGCAGCGCGTGGGCCACCTTGGCTCCGAGCGGCGCCGTCATCACGCTGGCGGTGGCAATCACCGCCAAAGCGGGCAGGAAAATGTAGCCCAGCGACCCTTCCGGCAGGCCCTCTACAGTGCGACCCGCCATCACATAGCCGGCCACGTTGGCCACAGCGATCGGAAAGCCCAGCGCAGCGCTGGTGGCCACCGCGTTGTGGATGGCCACGTTACACCACGTCATGAACGGCACGCTGACGAACCCCCCACCTGCGCCCACCAAGCCGGACAGGAAGCCCACCACGCTGCCGGCCCCCACCAAGCCAGGGGTGCCAGGGAGGCTGCGGGTGGGTGATGGCTTTTTGTCGAGCAGCATCTGCGTGCCCGAAAAACCGACGAAGGCCGCAAACAGGAGTGCCAGCCAAGCACCTTTGAGCACCGCGAACACCCCCAGGCTGGCCACCATGGCCCCGAGCACAATGCCAGGCGCCAGGCCTTTGACGATGTCCCAGCGCACCGCACCGCGCTTGTGGTGCGCACGCACGCTGGAGACCGACGTGAAGATGATGGTGGCCATGGAGGTGGCAATGGCCATTTTCACGGCCAGCTCCGGGGCCACCCCGCGTGCGCCCATGATGAAGGTGATGAATGGCACCATGATCATGCCGCCACCGATGCCCAACAGCCCGGCCAGAAAACCGGTGCACAGGCCCAGGGCGGCCAGTTCGACGATGAGGATGGGGTCAAGCAGCATGGGGCGAGGGGCAGGTGATGTCGGGCGCGCGCACGCCGAACACACAACGCCGAACGCTCAACCGAAAAGAGGGGGTGTCTGCGAGTGCCACCGGACCGGCATCCTGAACCGGGGTTCAGGTGGGCGAGGGCAGCAGGGCTTCGGGTTCGTCTGACGCGAGACGCTCACACCCACCATGCAATGTACCAAGCCCGGGCTCATAGAGCATTGGTTCAAGGAAATATAAAGCCCGGCATGCACCGCAGACGGTTGTCATTGTAGGCCAGTCGAGACAGCTTCACAGCCACCACGTCACCGTGGTGTCAAAGCAGCTGGCCGTCGTCTTCCAGGGCCTCGTCGAGACGCCGCACCAGCTGCAGCAGGCGGGCCTCCACGCTGGCGGCTTCGGCGGCCACAGCCTCGGACTGTGCGGGGTCTTCCGTGTGGCCAAAAGAAGAGGCGTTGAAGGCCAGTGCTTCCTTTTGCGACAGCTCGAAGGCGATGTTCAGCGAGGCGAGCACAGCGATGCGGTCACGTGCCTTGACCTTGCCGGCATCGCGAATGCGGCACATGGCCGAGTCCACTTTTTCCACCGCGTCGAGCAGCGTCGCTTCGCCGCCCTCGGGACAGGCCAACAGGTAGCTGTTGCCCATGATCTGGACCTCGAGCTGTTTCATGCCGGGCTTGCTCATGCTTCGTCTTTCACGCCAGGGGCGGGCAGGCGCTGGATCAGGGTGTCGATGCGCTGACGGGCAGCGCTCAGGCGCCCCTTGAGTGCGTCGCGCTCCTGGGTCAGCGTGCGCACCTGTTCCGCCAGCAAGGCGTTGGTGCGCCGCAGCTCCTCGTGACGCAGCAGCAGGCGCTCGACGCGCTCGGCGATCTGATCGATGGGGTGGTTGGCGGCCATGTCGGCACCATTGTAGGCGCGCCGCTGAGGGGCGGTCGCTACAATCATCGGGTTGGTGCTCGCGGTGTGGTTCACATGCCGCAGTTCAACGGGAAGCTGGGGGATGGCCACCTGCACGGGTGCCTCTAACCAGCGCTGCCCCCGCAACGGTAAGCGGACGAGACCATGGCTTCTCACAGCGGCCATGCCTCCGTTTCCTTCAACGCCACTGGTGTCCCACACGGGTCCTGGGAAGGCGAAGGGAATCGCTCCGCCAGCCCGGATACCGGCCAACAAGGCGGTGGTGCGCGCCTCGGTGTGCGCTGCCTTGACGTCCAGGCACCGTCGGGGAAGGCGGTGAGGACACCTTGATCGATGGACAATCCCATGCGTTCCCGCACCCCCGGCGCACCCCTCGCCGCGCTGCCCCTGGCCCTGACCCTGGTTTGGCCCACCACCTCCGCCCACGCCCAGCAACAGATCGCGCAATTGCGCGAGACCGTGATCACCGCGACCCGCGTGGCCCAACCCTTGATGGACCTGGTGGCCGACGTCACCGTGGTCGATCGCGAAGCCATTGAGCGCAGTGGCGCTGTCGGCCTGGCCGACGTGCTGGCGCGTCTCCCTGGCGTTGAGCTGGCCCGCACCGGCGGCCAGGCGTCGGTCACGGGCGTGTTCGTGCGCGGGGCCGACCCGCGTTTCACGGCTGTCTTCATCGACGGCGTGCGGGTGGATTCGCAGTCCACCGGCGGCGTGACCTGGAACGCGTTGCCACTCGCTCAGATCGATCGCATCGAGCTGGTGCGTGGCCCGGCCGCCGCCGTGTACGGCTCCGATGCCGTGGGTGGCGTGCTGCAACTGTTCACCCGCAAGGGCGAGGCTGGTTTTGCACCCACGGCCTCGCTGGGCGTGGGCAGCCATGGCCTGGCCAGCGCCCAGCTGGGCCTCAGCGGCGGCAATGGCACGGTGGACTACGCCTTGTCGCTGGCGGGCGAACGCGCCAGTGGCTTCGATTCCCAACCCGGCGCCAACCCCGACAAGGACGGTCACCGCAACAGCTCGGCGTCGGTTCGCCTGGGCTGGCAGGTGGACGCGCGCCACCGGCTGGAAGCCACGGCCCTGAGCAGCCACGTGAACAGCCAGTACGACGGTTACACGCCCGACGTGGACGACCGCAGCGTACACGATCTCACCACCTTAGGGCTGAACTGGACGGCCCGCTGGTCCGACAGCTACCAGACGCGCGTGAGCAGCAGCCGCAGCCGCGACCGCTACGACAGCCTCCCCTTCAGCTTCCTCACCGCGACCGACATCACCAGTCACCTGTTCCACAACGAATGGCGCCTGGGCGCACAGGTGTTCACCGCCGCACTGGAGCGCCGTGAAGACGAGTTGGACAACAGCAGCACCACGCCCACCATTTCCGGCCGCCACCAGGACGCGCTGGCGCTGGGCTACGGCTGGAACGCGGGCGCACACGCCCTGCAGCTCAATGCCCGCCACGACAAAGACAGCGAGTTCGGCAACAAGACCACCGGCAGTGCCGCTTACGCTTACAGCTTCGCGCCCGGCTGGCGTGCCACCGCCTCGGCGGGCACCTCTTTCCGCGCGCCCACCTTGTTCCAGCGTTTCAGCGTCTACGGTGTGCCGGATCTCAAGCCCGAGTCCGGACGCAACCTGGAAGCCGGTCTGCGCTACACCCACCAGAGCACACGTTATGGCATCGTGGCCTACCGCAACACGGTGTCCGACCTGATCGATTACGTCTCTGGCCCCGGGCCTTGCCTCAACGGTTTGGGTGACTGGGCAGGCTGCTATGCCAACACCGCTCGCGCGCGCTTCAGTGGCGTCACCCTGCAAGCGGCGCGGCGTGTGGGCGACTTCAACCTCAGTGCCTCGTTGGACCTGCAGGACCCGCGCAACCTCGACACTGGCAAGCGCCTGGTGCGCCGCGCCAAACGGCACGCCAGCCTGAGCGCCGACACCCGCAGCGCCCAATGGTTGTGGGGCGCCGAATGGAAGCTCTCGGGTGAGCGCTACAGCGACGTGGCCAACACCGAGCGCCTGGGCGGTTACGGTCTGGTGAACCTGTTCGCCAGCCGACCGCTGGGCAACGACTGGTCGCTGCTGCTGCGGGTGGACAACGTGGGCGGCAAGGACTACCAGACCATCCGCGGTTACGCCACGCCGGGGCGCACCTTCTACGCCGGCCTGAAGTGGGCGCCGAAGTGAGCGTGACTGCGGGTCCGCAGCGCTTCGACCCGGCCCGTCCCGGGCCCCAGCGCATCGTCTGCCTCACGGAAGAGACCACCGAGTGGCTCTACTTGCTGGGGCAGGAAGCGCGCATCGTGGGCATTTCGGGGTACACCGTGCGGCCCCGCCGCGCGCGTGAGGAAAAACCCAAGGTGTCGGCCTTTCTCAGTGCCAAGATCGACAAGATTCTGGCGCTGGAGCCCGATTGCGTGCTGGGCTTTTCCGACCTGCAGGCCGACATCGCGTCGGCCCTGGTCCGTCAGGGCGTGCAGGTGACGGTGTTCAACCAGCGCAGCGTGGACGAGATTTTTTCGGTGCTCTACCAGGTGGCCGCCATGGTGGGGCAGGCCGAGCAAGGCTTGGCGCGGGTGGCCGCCATGCGAGCCCGACTGGACGCCATTGCCGCTGCCGCAGCGGCCCTGCCCAGGCGACCGCGCATCTATTTTGAGGAATGGGATGAGCCCCACATCAGCGCCATACGCTGGGTGTCGGAGTTGCTCACCCTCGCTGGTGGCGACGATTGTTTTCCTGAGCTTGCCGCGCAGGCGCTCGGCAAGGACCGCATCATTGCAGACAGCCAGCGCATCATCGACCGCGCTCCCGACATTGTGATCGGCTCCTGGTGCGGCAAAAAATTCCGGCCCGAGAAGGTGGCCACGCGACCCGGTTGGCAAACGGTGCCGGCGGTGCGCGACGGCCAGCTGTTCGAGATCAAGTCTGCCGACATCCTCCAGCCTGGGCCTGCCGCCCTCACCGACGGGGTGGAGCAGCTACACCAGATCGTGTTGCGTTGGGCTGCCTTGCACGGCTGACGCGGCCATGAAAAAACCCGCGCCATGTTGCCATGGGGCGGGTTGTTGTGAGAGCGGTAAAGCGCTTACTTTGCCGGCGCTGCCGGTGCTTCGGTCGGAGCCGCTGCGGGCGCGGCAGCCGGTGCAGCCGGAGCGTGGGTGCTTCCAGCGTCGTGTTTCTCACCGCTCATGTCGAGCTTGTCGCCCCCCTTCATGATGACGAACATTGAAAGGGCGGCGAAAAGAACGAAGCCGACGACGATTTTCCACATGCTGAGAGCCTCCAAAGAGCTTTGTTTTGAGAAAAGGCCCGCCGAGGCGGGCCCGGGTTCACGTTGCGGTCAGACGGATCAGTCGTCCGCGTAGATGTCCACGTCCTTGGTTTCCCGAACGAAGATCAGACCGATCACGAAGGTGGCGGCGGCGATCACGATGGGGTACCACAGGCCATAGTACATGTTGCCGTTCTGCGCCACCATGGCGAAGCTGATGGTGGGCAGCAGACCGCCGAACCAGCCGTTACCGATGTGATACGGCAGGGACATGGAGGTGTAGCGGATGCGGGTGGGGAACAGCTCCACCAGCATGGCGGCGATCGGGCCGTAGACCATGGTCACGTAGATCACCAGCACGGTCAGGATGGCCACGATGGTCAGCTTGTCGACCTTGGCCGGATCGGCCTTGGCGGGGTAGCCCGAAGCGCGCAGGGCGTCGGTGGTTTCCTTGCGGAAGGCAGCAATGGCCTTGGCGCTGGCTTCGTCGAACTTGCTGTTCACGACGACGCCCACGGGCGCAGTGATTTCCTTGTCGCCGATCTTGATGACGGCGGGGCCAGGGGCGGCGGCAACCAGGTTGTCGTAGCTCACCGAGTTCTGGGCCAGGAAGCGCTTGGCGATGTCGCACGACTTGGTGAAGTCGATTTCGCGTGCCACGGGGTTGCCCTGGAAGGAGCAGTCACCTGCAGCGGCGGTCACCGTCACCTTGGCCGACGCTTGTGCGGCGGCGAGGTCGGGGTTGGCGGCCTTGGTCAGGGCGCCAAACAGCGGGAAGTAGGTGAACACGGCGAGTGCCAGGCCTGCCAAGATGATGGGCTTGCGACCAATCTTGTCGGACAGCGTGCCGAACACCACAAAGAAGGGCGTGCCGATCAGCAGCGATGCAGCCACCAGGATGTTGGCGGTGGAGCCGTCAACCTTGAGCACGCTGGTCAGGAAGAACAGCGCGTAGAACTGGCCCGAGTACCACACCACGGCTTGACCGGCGACCAGGCCGAACAGGGCCAGCAGCACGATCTTGAGGTTTTTCCATTGGCCGAAGGACTCGGTCAACGGTGCCTTGGAGGTTTTGCCTTCTTCCTTCATTTTCTTGAAGGCAGGCGACTCGTTCATGCTCAAGCGGATCCACACCGAGATGGCCAGCAGGGCGATGGACACGATGAACGGGATGCGCCAGCCCCAATCGGCGAAGGCCTCTTCACCGATGGCGGTGCGGGTGCCCAGGATGACGATCAGGCTCAGGAACAGGCCCAGCGTGGCGGTGGTTTGGATCCACGAGGTGTAAGCACCCCGGGCACCTTGCGGGGCGTGTTCGGCCACGTAGGTGGCGGCACCGCCGTACTCACCGCCCAGCGCCAGACCTTGCAGCATGCGCAGCGCGATCAGGATGATGGGAGCTGCCACGCCGATGGTGGCGTAGGTCGGCAGCACACCCACGATGAAGGTGGACAAGCCCATGATCAGGATGGTCACCAGGAAGGTGTACTTGCGGCCGATCATGTCGCCCAAGCGGCCGAACACGAGCGCGCCAAAGGGGCGCACGATGAAGCCGGCCGCAAACGCCAGAAGCGCGAAGATGAAAGCGGACGTTGGGTCCAGGCCCGCAAAGAACTGCTTGGCGATGATCGCGGCCAGCGATCCGTATAGGTAGAAGTCGTACCATTCAAAAACGGTGCCCAGCGACGAGGCGAAGATCACTTTCTTCTCTTCACCTGTCATGGGACGTGGGGCGGCTTTGGTTGCCATGCGCTTGTCTCCTGTGTTTGTGGGGAACGATCCGCCGTTCATGGTTGATGAAACGGTGGCCGTAATTTAGGTCCGGGCACTGACCGTGTTCTGACAGCTGCCCAACACAGGCTTTCACGAAACTGACGACCAACTTACAACTTAAGGGCTAACCCTGAGGTGTATTTTCACAATCCAAATTCTGCGGCTTTCTCTCGTGAAACCTGGCCCGGGAGCTGTCAGGAAGCATCCGTCGGCTTGACCTTTTGGCACGCCTTGTCAGGGATGAATTTCAGGTACATCGTCAGGCAGAAAGCCGCTCGAAAGGCAGGGCCTGCTTGACCAGCAAAACGGTGCACGGTGCCTCCATGGCCACACGTATGGGCACCGTGGCCACAAACCGCTGCAGTTGCAGACCATGGGTGGCCGCTCCCATTACGATCATGCTGACGTGGTTGCCTTCGGCGTAGCGCAACAGCGCCTGGGCGACATCGCTGGCCTCCAGCACGTGGAAGGAGGTCTGGTGGTCGCGCAGGTCCAGCGGTTGGGCCCATTGGCGCAGCATGGCCAGGTAGCGGCGGTGCAAAGCGGTTTCGCTTTTCTGGCTGTCGGTGCTGCTGGCCTCGCCGGCTGCGATCACGGTGACGCAAGCCAGCCGGGCCCCTGGGCGTATGCCAAGCGAACGCGATACCGCCTCGCGCAGGGCGTAAAGCGTCGCATCACTGGTGTCGAAATGGGGCACGGCCACCATCACGATGGGCACGGATTCGGCTTGCTGCTGAGGCAGAGGGCTGGGCTGGTAGTGCATGCCGGCGGCCCGCCACCAGCGGCGCAGGTGTTCGCGCCAGGGCGTACCGCTCGTCTTGCGGCCCAGGTCGCTGACCTTGACCTGGTCTGGGTGGCTCAGGTCGAACGCCAGGTGCGCGGCGGACGGGTAACGGCGGGCTGCCTCGGGCTCCAGGCAGCGCAAGATGATTTCCTGCAGCCACTCGGGCAGCTCAGGCCGCAGGCGGCGTGGCGGCGGTGGGTCCATCCACAGGCGCTGGCGCAAACCACCGCGTGTCGTGGGCGCTCCAAAGGGCAATTCGCCGGTGGCCAGCTCGTAGAGCATGACGCCCAGCGCGAACACGTCGCTGCGGGCATCGCCGCGCACGCCCACGATCTGCTCGGGCGCGATCCAGGCGGGTGAACCCACGGCCAGGCGCAGCTCCTCGGCCAACAAGTCGGGCTGGTGGGCGTGGAACGACAAGCCGAAGTCCAGCAATACGGCTGTTCCGTCCGCCTTGATCAGCACGTTGGCAGGCTTGAGGTCGAGGTGACAGACGTTTTGTTTGTGCAGGCTGTGCACGGCGCGCGCGGTGGCCGCGCCCAGTTGCGCCAGCGTGGCGACATCCGGGCGTTGCGCGTCGTCCAGCCACGATTGCAGTGTCCGCCCGGGCACGTACTCCATCACCAGGTAGGGCAGGGTGAGCAGGTCGCCTGCGGCCACAAAACGGGGCACGTGTGGGCCGCTGAGCAACTGCATGATCTGGTGTTCGACCTCAAAACTGACGATGTTTTCCGCACCGTCGCCCTGCGTCATGCGAGGCACCTTCATGACCATGGGGAAGCCTGGGTCGGGCGCACCGGTGGGGTTGTTGTAGGTGACCCGGTAGATTTGCGCCATGCCGCCCGAGTGAATGCGTTCCCCGATCAGGAAGCCATCGATCACCTGTCCTGGTTCCAGCAGTTTCAACGTCCGTTCTCCAATCGTTGTGCGAGTTGTTCGGCCAGCGCTGGCGGCAGGCCACAGTGGCGCACCGCCGCCGCCGCGGCCATGTGGTCGTAGGGCACGCGGTGGAAGGTCAGCACCGAGGCCTGCCGGTCAAACACCGCGTACATCGCACGCGGGTCGCCATCCCGAGGCTGGCCCACCGAACCCACGGTGGCCAGCCAGTGGCGGTGGCGCGGCGTGGGCACGGGCACGCCCGGGCGGGGGTCAAAATGCATCAGGCCGTGGCCGGCCCCCCGGTAGAACAGCCGCTGGTGGTGCACATGGCCGCCAAAGACGTGGTGCACGTCACTGTGTAGGCCTTGCGCCGCATCCAGACTGGCGGCGGCGGCACGCTCGTCTTCCACATAGCGCCAACGCTCGGGCTGGTGGGCACTGGCATGGACCAGCAGCAGCTGGGGCAGGTGGCAGGTCAGCGGCAGCGTGGCAAGGAATTGCCGCTGCGTGGGCGACAGCTGGGCGCCCGTCCACGCAGCCGTGCCACTGCCGTGCTGGGCGGCGTCGGCGGGGGGCGACAAGGCCATCTCATCGTGGTTGCCCTTGAGCACCACCGCTCCTTGTGTTGCCAGCGCCTGCACGTGGTCGAGTACCTCGGCCGGCTGCCCGCCGTAACCCACCAGATCGCCCAAAAAAGCGAACTGGTCGGCCCCTTGTGTGTGCGCGTGCGCCAGGCAGGCCTCCAGCGCCTGAAGGTTGGCGTGCAGGTCCGACAGCAGGGCCAGCTTCATTCACCGTCTCCTAGGGCCTGTTCACACTATTTTTCCGAGTGCGAACGGAGTGAAAACAGCGCCAATCTAGGCGCGCGACGACGGCCAGACTGGGTGTCTGGCCTAGGAGTGCAACGACGAGTGGCGCTGTTTTCACTCCGTTCCCTTCGGGTTGCGGCCAAAAAGGCCATGCGCGGCGTTGCGAAGCCTTGCCGGGGGCATACCCCGGCGGCGTTTCGCGCCTTGCGCATGGCCTTTTTGACTCGCAACGCATCTCGGAAAGATAGTGTGAACAGGCCCTAGTTGTGCGTGTCGCCGCACATGATGCACCTGTCTTCGAGACCGCGAGCTTGCCGTGCCGTGCGTGGGGTGGGGTTGACGCACATCAAACGCCCTCGTTCGGGTGTAAGTGGAAGGTAAGAGCGCGGAGCACAATGGGTGCCAGAGGACGCACCCACCGGTCGCGCCCCGTCAGGAGACTCTGGGATGTCCGCACGTTTGCTGGCCTGGTTCACCGCAGGCCTGCTGTTGTTCAATTTTCCCTTGCTGGGGCTGTGGGACAGCGACGCCGTGTGGTGGGGCCTGCCGGTGTTTCCGCTGGCCACGTTCCTGATCTGGGG
>DASUIK010000155.1:0-10207 GCA_036279795.1 Burkholderiaceae bacterium
GACTACGTGGCCGTGAGCTTCCCCAAAACCGCCACCGACATGGAACTGGCGCGCCAGCTCTGCAACGTGGCCTGCAGCGATGGTCACCGCCCCGGGCTGATCGCCAAGATCGAACGCGCCGAGGCCATCCCTGAGCTGGAGAACATCCTGCGCGTGTCCGACGGCATCATGGTCGCGCGCGGCGACCTGGCGGTGGAAGTGGGCAACGCGGCCGTGCCCGCACTGCAAAAACGCATGATCCGGCTGGCCCGCGAGATGGACAAGGTGGTCATCACCGCCACCCAGATGATGGAAAGCATGATCTTGGCGCCTGTGCCCACCCGCGCCGAGGTGAGCGACGTGGCCAACGCCGTGCTCGATGGCACCGACGCCGTGATGCTCAGTGCCGAAACCGCGGCCGGCAAATACCCGCTGGAAACGGTGATGGAAATGGCCAAGATCTGCGAGGCCGCAGAAAAAGCCCACCACCACGACATCGAGTCCGACTTCACCGGCAAGACCTTCGGCCGCATCGACCAGTCCATTGCCATGGGCGCGCTGTTCACCGCCCACCACCTGGGCGCCAAGGCCATCGTCGCGCTCACCGAGTCGGGCTCCACCGCGCTGTGGATGAGCCGCCACGACGTCAAGATGCCCATCTACGCCCTCACGCCCAAACTGGCCACGCAGCGCAAGCTCACGCTTTACCGCAATGTGCGCCCGCTGCTCATGGACACCAGCGCCGACCGCGACACCGCCCTGGCCGATGCGGAAAAACACCTGAAAAAGCGCGGCATCGTGCAGACAGGCGACGTGTACGCCATCACCTGCGGCGAACCCATGGGCTCGCCGGGGGGGACCAACATGCTCAAGATTTGCAAGGTGGGGTGAATCCGGTCCAAAGACGCACGCAGCGGTAAAATCGCGCCAGTTACCACGCGGTTACCGGCCCACCCGCGCCACGCGCCCGGACTCAGGCTGCCGCAGGCCCCTGTTCTTTGAACCACCCCTCCAGGAGATTTCCATGGCGCTCGTTTCCATGCGCGAACTGCTCGACCACGCGGCCGAGAACGGTTACGGCATTCCCGCTTTCAACGTCAACAACCTGGAGCAGGTACAGGCCGTGATGGCGGCGGCCGACGAGGTGGGCGCGCCGGTGATCCTGCAAGCCAGCGCGGGCGCACGCAAATACGCGGGCGAGGCGTTCATCAAACACCTGATTCAGGCGGCCGCCGAGATGTACCCGCACATCCCGATGGTGATGCACCAGGACCACGGCACCAGCCTCAAGGTGTGCGAAGGCGCCATTCAGCTGGGCTTCGGCTCGGTCATGATGGACGGCTCGCTGATGGAAGACGGCAAGACGCCCGCAAGCTTCGACTACAACGTGGAGGTGACCCGCAAAGTGGTCGAACTGGCGCACAAGACGGGCGTGACCGTGGAAGGCGAACTCGGCTGCCTGGGCAACCTGGAAACCGGTGACGCGGGTGAAGAAGACGGCATCGGCGCCGAAGGCAAGCTGGACCATTCCCAGATGCTGACCGACCCCGAAGAAGCGGCCCAGTTCGTCAAGGCCACCCAGCTCGACGCGCTGGCCATTGCCATCGGCACCAGCCACGGCGCCTACAAGTTCAGCCGCCCACCCACCGGCGACATCCTGGCGATCAGCCGCGTCAAGGAAATCCACGCGCGCATCCCCAACACCCACCTGGTGATGCACGGTTCGTCGTCGGTACCGCAGGAGCTGCGCGCCATCATCAACCAGTACGGCGGTGCGATGAAAGAAACCTACGGCGTGCCGGTGTCCGAGATCCAGGAAGCCATCAAGCACGGCGTGCGCAAGATCAACATCGACACCGACATCCGCATGGCCATGACCGGCGCGGTGCGCAAGTTCATGGCCGAGAACCCCGAGAAGTTCGACGCCCGCGAGTGGCTCAAGCCCGCGCGTGAAGCCGCCAAGGCGGTGTGCAAGGCACGCTATCTGGAATTCGGCTGCGAAGGCCAGGGCAGCAAGATCAAGGGCCAAGGCCTGCAAGTGATGGCGACCCGTTACGCAACCGGCGCTCTGGCGCAGGTGGTGAACTGAAGCCCCTGGCGTGCCCCGTCTGTGAAGGCCCGCGCACGCGGGCCTTTTTGTCTGTGAACGTGTCTGTGGACACGCGCAGCTACCACCGCTGCGAAGACTGCGAGGCAACCTTTCTCGATCCCGCCCACTTCCTTGATGCGGGGAGCGAACGCACCGAGTACGAGCAGCACGAGAACCTGCCGGGCGACCCCGGCTACGCCCGCTTCCTGAGCCGGGTGGCCGAACCCCTGCTGGCGCGCCTGCCGCCACACAGCCGCGGGCTCGACTACGGTTGTGGCCCCGGCCCGGTACTGGCACAGATGCTGCGCGAGGCCGGCCACAGCGTGGCGCTGTACGACCCGTTTTTCCACCCCGACACATCGCCACTGCAAACCCGCCACGACTTCATCACCTGCACCGAGGTGATCGAACACTTCCACGCGCCAGCCCAGGAATTCAGGCGCCTGGACGCCCTGCTCCAACCCGGTGGCTGGCTGGCGCTGATGACCTGCTTCCAGACCGAGGACGCCCGTTTTGCCCAGTGGCATTACCGGCGCGACCCCACCCACGTGGTCTTCTACCGCGAGGCCACACTGGCGCATATTGCACAACGACACGGCTGGCGCATGGAGGTGCCCACGCGCAACGTGGCGCTGATGCACAAGCCCCTGCAGGCGCATCCCCGATAATCTCGGGCTCCCCCAGCCCGATGCCCACACCGCCATGACCGCTGCCTCCGCCGTCCACACCTCCTCCATCACCTCGCTGCCGCTGCTGGCCCGCGGCAAGGTGCGCGACAACTACGCCGTGGGCGACGACCGCATCCTGATGGTCGCCTCCGACCGCATCAGCGCCTTCGACGTCATCATGGGCGAGCCCATCCCTGGCAAGGGCGCGCTGCTGACGCAGATGGCGCTGTTCTGGTTCGACAAGCTGGGCCACATCTGCCCCAACCACCTCACGGGTGACGCGCCAGAAAGCGTGGTGACCCCCGCCGAAGTGCCCCAAGTGACCGGTCGCTCCATGCTGGTCAAGCGCCTCAAGCCCATCCCGGTGGAAGCCGTGGTGCGTGGCTACCTGGCCGGCAGCGGCTGGAAGGAATACCAGGAGAACCGCCAGGTGTGTGGTGTGCCCCTGCCCGAGGGCCTGACCAACGCCGCCAAGCTGCCCGAGCCCATCTACACCCCGGCCGCCAAGGCCGAAGTGGGTGAGCACGACGAGAACATCACCTTCGAGAAGACGGTGGAGATGATTGGCCTGGACCTGGCCACCCGCATCCGTGACATCAGCATCGCCATCTACAAGGCCGCCGCTGAGATCGCTGCGAGCAAGGGCATCATCATTGCCGACACGAAGTTCGAGTTCGGCCTCGACAAGGACGGCTCCCTGGTGCTGATGGACGAGGTGCTCACGCCCGACTCCTCGCGCTACTGGCCCGCCGAAGGCTATGCCCAGGCTTTGGCGGCCGGCCAGAACCCGCCCAGCTACGACAAGCAATACCTGCGCGACTGGCTGGAACAGGCCACGGTGGACGGCAAGCCTTGGGGCAAGGTGGCGCCGGCGCCCGCGCTGCCGGCGGACGTGGTGGCCCAGACCTTCGCCAAATACCAGGAAGCACTGCAGCGGCTCACCGCCTGAGTTCACGCGTACCGGGGCGTGGCGTCGTCGGCCTCACCCGGTAACAGTTCGGCGAACAGCATCGCGCTCACTTCGTCCGCCGGCAGGGCTTTGGCGTACAACCAACCCTGGAAGACCTCACAGTGGTGCTGGCGCAAAAAACGCAACTGGCCTTCGGTTTCAACACCTTCGGCCACCACGGGCAACCCCAGCGTGTGCGCCAACGCGATCACCGCGCGCACCAGCGTGGCGTCGTCAGGCCGGCTCATGATGTGGCGCGTGAATTCGCGGTCGATCTTGAGACGCGACACCGGAAGCAAACGCAAGTACGACAGGGACGAATAGCCGGTCCCAAAATCGTCCAGCGCGATGCTCACCCCCAAGGCACGCAAGCGCAGCAGCACCTCGCGCGCCATTTCCGGGTCGGCCATGGCCTCGGTTTCGGTGATCTCCAGCTCCAACATGTCCGGCTGAGTGCCGTGTTGCGCCATCAACCGGGCCAGCCTGTCCACAAGTTCGGTCTGGCGAAACTGCTGGGCCGACAGGTTGACCGAGATGCGCACCGGCGTGCCCGCCTGCGCCCACTGGGCCGACTGGCGGCACGCGGTGTCCAGCACCCAGTCACCCAGCGTGTGAATGAGTCCGCTGCACACCGCCACCGGAATGAAACGCTCGGGTGAAATGGGCCCCAGATCGGGATCATTCCAGCGCAGCAAGGCTTCCACGCCCACGATGCCGCCGGTGGCCACGTCCACCTGCGGCTGGTAATGCAAGTCCAGCCCGCCGCGCTCCATGGCGTGCTTGAGGCGGTCGTGCAGCTGGTTTTTTTCGGCCAACGCCTGGCTCATGTGGGGTTCGTAGGCGGCCCACACCCCTCGACCCCGCCCTTTGGCGGCGTACATGGCCATGTCGGCGTAACGCATGAGGGTCTCGGTGTCATGAGCGTCCGTGGGGAAACAGGCCAGCCCGATGCTGGCGCCCAGCCCCACTTCACAACCTTGTAAGCGACACGGGGCCGACAGGAGCCGCTGCAGCTTCTCGGCCACCTGCTGGGCGTGGGCCAATGAAGGCAGCTCGGACAACAACACCGTGAACTCATCGCCCCCCAGCCGCGACAGCACGTCGCCCGCGCGCAAAGCCCCGCGCAAACGGCGCGCGACCTCCATCAGCACCTGGTCGCCCACCGCGTGGCCGTGCGCATCGTTGATGCCCTTGAAATCGTCCAGGTCCAGCAGCAGCAGGGCCAGCGGGCGGCCACTGCGGTTGGCTCGCTGTATGGCCTGCTCGAAATGTTGGCCAAACATCCAGCGGTTGGCCAGACCAGTGAGGCTGTCGTGCGTGGCCTGGTACTGCATGTCGTCCTGCAGGCGGCGCACCTCGGTCATGTCGCGAATGAACACCACGGCCGCCGGCTCGCCCGCCACGCTGCAGTGACCCAGTGCGATGTCGATGGGCACGACGGTGCCATCGTTGCGCACGAGTTGCAGCTGGCGCACCAGCCCCATGGGCCGTGCCACGGGCTGCACAAAATACCCGGTGATCAGGTCGGCGTGTTTGTCGCGCAAACGCTCGGGCAAAAACATGTTGACCGACCGCCCCTCCATCTCTGCCCGGCTGTAGCCACTCAAGACCTCCATGGCCGGGTTGGCCTTCAAGATGCGGCCACGCGCATCGACCATGAGCACACCATCGGGCGCGGCATCGATGGCGGTGCGCTCCAGAGATTCATCCCGCTCGCTCAGCACCTCAGGCCCCCTGCCGAAACACCGACGCGGCCGCGTCCAGCCGCTGCGCCTGCTCCGCCAGCGTGCGGCTCAGCTCCGCGCTGTGCTGCACCTGGGAAGCGTTTTCTTGTGTCATCTGTTCCAGCCGACTCAGGGCCACGTTGATTTGCGCCACGCCACCGGCCTGTTCCTGGCTGGCCAGTCGGATCGAATCCATCATGGCGGCCAGCCGCTCCACCGCCCCCACCGCTTCCGACATCGCGTCTCCCGCGCCCGACACCGCGCAGGCGCCCGCCTCGACCTGGCGCGTGGAGGCCTCGATCAACTGTTTGATTTCCTTGGCCGCGTCAGCACTTTTGATGGACAAGGCCCGCACCTCGGAGGCCACCACCGCAAACCCCCGCCCATGCTCGCCCGCGCGGGCAGCCTCCACGGCCGCGTTCAACGCCAATATGTTGGTCTGGAACGCGATGCCATCGATCAGCGCGGTGATGTCGGCCACACGCTGACTGGCCTGCGCGATGCCGGCCATGTTGTTGCGCGCCTGCGCCACCATGTCGGCGCTGCGCGCGGCCACCGCCACCGCCTTGCCGGCCATGTCGGCGGCCTCCTGCGCCGTCTCGCTGTTGGCCTGGATGGTGGTGGCCAGTTGTTCCGTGGCCGCAGCGGTTTCCTCCAGGCTGGCAGCGGCGTCGCTGGTGCGCCGGGCCAACTCTTCGTTACCGCGCTGCAAATCGCTGGCGCCCTCGCTGACGCGCAAGGACTTGCCCTGGATGTCCCCCACCAGCGACACCAGGTTCAAACCCGCCTGCTCGATGCTGCGCATGAGACCACCGATCTCATCGGCCCGCCCCTGGAACAGGGACCGCGCCTTCTGCCCGCTGCCCACCGCCCGCGCCTGCGCCAGCACCTGGCCCAGCGGCACGTGCACCGCCGTGCGCAGCCACCATGCCGCCATCAGCATCGCCACGGTCCACACGGTGGCCCCCGCAACAAGGTGAGGTTCCGACGAGGGTGCCAGCGCCACCGCCTGGCCCATGCCAAGCAACCACAGGCCCGCCACGCCCAAGCGCATGCGGGTCGCCAGCGAGACGAACTTCCACCGGGCTCCCAGATGCCACCACCCGCTGCGCACAACATGCCCCCGTTGCAATCCCAGACGGGTGTCGCCCTGACGCAAGCGCTGATAAAGCGTTTCGTGGCTTTGGATCTCACCGGGTTCCGGCCGGGTGCGCACCGAGAGGTAGCCCACCACTTCGCCGTCGCGGCGAATGGGCGAGGCGTTGGCGCGCACCCAGTAGTGGTCTCCGTCCTTGCGGCGGTTTTTCACCAAGGCTGTCCAGGGGTGCCCTTGCTGCAGCGTGCGCCACATGTCGGCAAAAGCGCCTTCGGGCATGTCTGGGTGCCGCACGAGGTTGTGGGCCTTGCCGTACAGCTCATCGCACCCAAAACCACTGCAGTGGATGAACGAGTCGTTCGCGTAGGTGATGCGGCCCTTGAGATCGGTGGTGGACAGCAAAGTGTCGTCCTCGCCCAAGGGAAACTCGCGCTGCGAAACAAAACCGTTGTCTCTCATCTCCGTCCTCGCAAATCGGTGCCAGGCAAACGCCTGCGAACGAACCACTGTTGCGAACGATTCTGGGGTGATCGGTGCCGATCACCTAGAGAGGGTGGCCTGAGAAACCGAGCTACCTGAAGTCAATGTGATGAATTTCACATTGTTAAATCATTTAACGATGCAGCCTTGCGCCAGGTCAAAGACGCGATCACCGCCCCCAGGTGCTCAGGGCTGGTCGGGCTGGGTTTTCAGGTGAGGCAGGTGCAACTCGCAATAGGTGCGTCCCAACCGGGTGATGTGGCCGTCCTTCTCCAGGGCCCCCATGGCCCGTGCCACCGACTCGCGAGTCACCCCCAGCAGTTCGGCCAGCACGGCATGGCCCGGCAAACGGATGCGTTCAGATTTCTGCTGCGATCGCATGGCCACCAGCGCCGCCGTCAACTGGGCGCGCACACCCGGCAAACGTGTCACGCGAGCCCAATCGGCCAAGACCCCGAGGGTGTGAAACACCGCCTCGCCCAAAGGGCGGCGAAATTCGGGATCGTCCATCACACCCAGGCGCTCCAGGCTGGACACGTCCAACTCGCAAGTCCGGGTGTCGGACATCGCGATCACCGTCAGCGGGTTGGGAAACCCGACCAGGCGCGATGCCCCGGTGATCTGTCCTGGCGCCGCGATGGCAACCGGCACGCTCACACAACCTGACTCCTCGCGGTACATCAACACGGAACCGGACTTGATGACCCGCAGCACACCGGCCTCTTGCCCCTGACGCTGCAAGACACGCCCGCGCCCAAAGGAACACTCGACCACGTGTGGCAGCACCAACGCAAGCAAGGCCTCCGGGAGCTTGCCCAGCGGGCAGCTCGACTGGGTCGCACAGTCACCGCAGTGGGTGCGCCGTGTCGGCTTGTCGGGCGAAACACGCGAGGGAAACGACATGGATGCATTCATCGGGCGATGCGGCCGCCTCGTGCCAGGAACTGAGATCCCGATGCAGGGTGGCGCAACCTCACGCCACCTGCCAGCAGGCGCAGGAAAACGCGGATTCTGAACAAGAAAGCAGGCTTTCGATACCAGGTTACCGAGCACGTCGGCATCATGTGTGACATGTGTCACACATCGGATCACCCGACCTCCGCAGCCACGACATACCCCGATTCATCCCCATCAGACCCGCACAAACGCTTGCATGCCCTCGATCAGCAGGCGCAGCCGGAGCAACTCCTTGGAGCGGTCGTAGCGCGGCACCCAGGCCGCCAGGCGCGACACCCGTTGCAGGCGAGGCAACAGGTGTCGCAAAAAACGGCGCAGATCCAGCGCCGGGTCTTGGTCTTCGTAGGCCTGCAACACCGCCAGCACGGCGGGTGCACCCAAGGGTTGCACCCAGCGCGCCAGCGACATCACCAGCTGCAGCACGTCATAGATCTGGCAAGCATGCAACGGCATGGCCGGGAACAATCGCTCCTCGAAATCCAGCCGCGCAAAGTGTTCGCCGTCCCAGGTGATGTTGCGTATCTGAGCGCCGCCGTGCCAGTGGCCGCGTGCGTGGAACCGTGCCAGATCGGCACTGACCGCACACATCATCGCCAGGTGATCGCTGGGCGGCAGGCACTGCAGGCATTCGTCCACCGTCGGTCCCACATCGCCCAGGCTCAGGCGATGGCCGTCAAACGCCAGCACCGGCGGCACCTGCTCGCCGGACTGCGCCAAGTGCTGGAGCCGCTCGTGCTCGAAGGCCAGCAGGTCCGCACCGCTGACCTGGCGCACCGCGCTCCACGGCACCGGCACACCCAGGAAATGCGCCATGCACCACGCGGCCAAAGCCTTGCCCGTGCTGCGCAACGGACGCTCGGCGGTCTTGGTCCAGACCTTATCGGAACGGCGGAAAGAGGGAACGGTCGGGATCAAAGTGGGCGGATTATGCAAGACAGTGCCAAGAGCCTGTTCGCGGTCGACAGGAGGTCGTGCGCTGACCCTTATGACACAGACGCAGACGCCTTGCACAGGCACGGAAAAACGCCGAGGCCTACCATCGGCGGCATGAACACCACTTCCCCCTCTTTGTACGAGCCCACCACCGTGGGCGCCTGGCACCTGAGCAACCGCGCCGTGATGGCCCCGCTGACGCGCAACCGCGCCCCGGGCCAGCTGCCCACCGCTCAGATGGCCGAGTACTACACCCAGCGTGCCCACCCACAGAACGGTGCCGGCTTGATCATCACGGAAGCCACACCCGTTTCGCCCCAGGCCCACGGCTACGCCGACACCCCGGGCATCCACAACGACGCGCAAGTGGCCGCCTGGCGCCAGACCACCGATGCGGTGCACGCCGTGGGTGGTCACATCGTGATGCAGCTGTGGCATGTGGGCCGCATTTCGCACGTGGACCTGCAACCCGGTGGCCAGGCCCCCGTGGCACCGTCGGCCATCGCTGCCAAGGCCAAGACCTACCTCATCAAGCCCGAAGGCAGTGGCTTCTTCGACGTGTCGCCGCCCCGGGCGTTGGCCACCGAGGAATTGCCGGGCATCGTGAACGACTTCCGCCTGGCCGCACGCCGCGCGCGCGAAGCTGGCTTTGACGGCATCGAGATCCACGGGGCCAATGGCTACCTGCTCGACCAATTCCTGCGCAGCGGCAGCAACCATCGCACCGACGCCTATGGCGGCAGCATTGAAAACCGCGCGCGCCTGCTGCTGGAAGTGACGGCCGCCGTCTGTGCCGAGATCGGTGGCGACCGCGTGGGCATCCGCTTGTCACCGGTCACACCGGCCAATGACGCCAGCGACCCCAACCCGCAGCCTTTGTTTGAACACGTGGTGCGTCAACTCGCGCCGCTGGGACTGGCCTACGTGCACGTGATCGAAGGCCAGACCGGTGGCGCACGCGACCACCAACAAGGCGACGTTCCCTTCGACTACGCCGCGCTGCGCACGGCCTACCGCAGTGCGGGCGGCACCGGCGCCTGGATGGTCAACAACGGCTACAGCGCCGAACTGGCGCAGCAGGCGCTGGACAATGGCGCCGATCTGGTGGCCTTTGGCCGGGGCTTCATCGCCAACCCGGACCTCACCCGCCGCTTGCGCGAAGGTCTGCCCCTCAACGAACTGCAGCGCGCCACCTTGTACGGTGGCGGCGCCGAGGGCTACACCGACTACCCGTTGGCGGCCTGATCAGTCCCAGTTCTTGGCACGCACGGCGGCGGTCACCGCGTCGGCCAGCAGCTCGTGGCCGTAAGGCGTGGGGTGGAAGCTGTCTGA
>DASUIK010000156.1:0-4873 GCA_036279795.1 Burkholderiaceae bacterium
GCGCGCGCACCCTGGCCGACGCGGTCAAAGGCGCCGACGTGTTTCTGGGCTGCTCGGCCCCCGGCGTGATGACGGTGGAGATGGTCAAGACCATGGGCACCCAGCCCATCATCCTGGCCCTGGCCAACCCCGAGCCTGAAATTCGCCCCGAGCTGGCCAAGGCCGCGCGGCCCGATTGCATCATCGCCACCGGCCGCAGCGACTACCCCAACCAGGTCAACAACGTCCTGTGTTTCCCCTACATCTTCCGTGGCGCACTCGACTGCGGCGCGACCAAGATCACCGAGGAAATGAAACTGGCCTGCGTGCGCCAGATCGCCGATCTGGCCAAAAGCGAGATCAGCGACGAGGTGGCCGCCGCCTACGTGGGCCAGGAGCTTGCCTTCGGCCCCGACTACCTGATCCCCAAGCCTTTCGACTCGCGCCTCATCCTCAAGATCGCGCCGGCCGTGGCGCAGGCCGCCGCCGATTCGGGCGTGGCCACCCGCCCCATCACCGACATGGAGGCCTACAAGGAGACCCTGTCGCGCTTCGTCTACCAGACAGGCATCCTGATGCGGCCCATCTTCAACGCCGCCAAGGCCGTTGCCGACAACCGCAAACGTGTGGCTTATGCCGACGGTGAAGACGAACGCGCGCTGCGCGCCGCGCAAATGGCCATCGACGACCACCTGGCCAAGCCCATCCTGATCGGTCGTCCGGCGGTGATTGCCGCCCGCATCGAAAAGGCCGGCCTGCGCATGCGCCTGGGGGTGGACGTGGAGAACGTCAACCCCGAGGACGACCCGCGTTTCCGTCAATACTGGGAGCACTACCACAAGTTGATGGCGCGCAATGGCGCCACGCCCGAGGTGTCCAAGGCCGCCGTGCGCCGCTCCAACACCATCATCGGGTCGCTGATGGTGTCGCTGGGCGATGCGGATGCGCTGATCTGTGGCTTGGTGGGCAGCTACATGACGCACCTGGAACGCATCGACAGCATCATCGGCAAACAACAAGGCGTGGGCAACTACGCGGCCGTCAACGCGCTGATGACCGACCGCGGCCCCATCTTCATCGCCGACACCTACGTCAACGAGGACCCCAGTGCCGAGCAGCTGGCGGAAATCGCCTGGATGGCGGCGCAGCAGGTGCAACGTTTCGGCATCCCACCCAAGGTGGCCTTCCTGTCGCACTCCAGCTACGGCTCGTCCAAACGCGCATCGGCCAAGAAGATGCGCCTGGCGCGCGACCTGTTCGTCGCCCAGCACCCCGACATCGAGTGCGACGGCGAACTGCACGGCGATGCCGCGCTGCAACCGGAAATCCGCAGCGCGTACCTGGGCGAGAGTACCCTCAGCGGCTCGGCCAACCTGTTGATCTGCCCCAACCTGGACGCGGCCAACATCCTCTACAACGTGATGAAGACCACCACCAGCGGCGGTGTCACCGTGGGCCCCATCCTCATGGGCGCAGCGGCCACGGCCTACATCCTGACCCCAGCGGCCACCGTGCGCCGGGTGCTCAACATGACGGCCCTGGCCGTGGCGGCCGCCGCTGTCCAACGCTGAGACAAACCGCCAGGGTGCCCTGAGCACCAAAACAGGGCAAACCCTGTGCGGCATGCTTCACATTGATGCAACAATGCCACCAACCCACGTTGGCGGCGCAGCCCAGCGCGTGTTTGTATACACATTTTGTGATCATGAACACGGGTTCCCCACCGCGTGGCACCGTTTTTGCTAACCCAACGGTACACCCGCTCAGGCGCCGCACGCGCCGCACTTACGGAGAACCCATGAACAAGCGCCTCTTCATCCAGACCACCGCCGCCCTGGGCCTTGCCTCGGCTTTTGGCCTGGCCCACGCTCAAGCCACCTCCATCAAATTCCAGCTTGACTGGCGCTTCGAGGGACCGGCGGCCTTGTTTGTCCAACCTGCGGCCAAGGGTTATTTCAAGGCCGCTGGGCTGGACGTGACCATCGACTCGGGCAACGGCTCGGGCGGCACCGTCACCCGCGTCGCGTCCGGCACCTACGACATGGGTTTTGCCGACATGGCAGCACTGATGGAGTTCCACGCCAACAACCCGGATGCGCCCAACAAGCCGGTGGCCGTGATGATGGTCTACAACAACACGCCGGCGGCGGTGTTGGCGCTCAAGAAGTCGGGCATCACCAAGCCCGCCGACCTCAACGGCAAGAAGCTGGGGGCGCCGGTGTTTGACGCCGGCCGCAAGGCCTTCCCCATCTTTCAGAAGGCCAACAACGTGAGCAACGTGGCCTGGACAGCCATGGACCCGCCCCTGCGCGAAACCATGCTGATGCGTGGAGACATCGATGCCATCACGGGTTTCTCGTTCACCTCACTGCTCAACCTGGAAGCGCGCGGTGCCAAGACCGAAGACGTGGTCATCATGCCCTACGCCGATTTCGGCGTGAAGCTGTACGGCAACGTCATCATCGCCAGCCCCAGGCTGATCAAAGAGAATCCGGCCGCGATCAAGGCCTTCCTGAGCGCCTTCACCAAGGGTGCCAAAGAGGTCATGGCCAACCCGGCCGCCAGCATCGAATTCGTCAAGCAGCGCGACGGCATCATCAACATTCCGCTGGAAACGCGCCGCCTGCAGATGGCCATCGACGCGGTGGTGGCCAGCCCCGACGCGCGCAAGGAAGGTTTTGGCCAGATCAACCCGGCCCGCATGTCGCTGATGGCCTCACAGGTGTCCGACGCCTTTGCCACCAAAACCCGCATCGACCCCGCTGCGGTGTGGAACGGCAGCATGCTGCCCAGCGCCGCAGAGCTCAACATCCTGCCGCCCGCCAAGAAATAAGCCCGATCCGACCCAAGGGCCAGCCGTCTGACGAAGGCTGGCCCTTTTTTTGCGAGTGACACGCATGAGCACCGATTCCAACGCCCCATTTGTGGACTTCGACGACGTCTGGCTGGCCTACAACGACGAGTTGCTGGCCAAAAACGTCTTCGCGGTGGAGAACATCAACCTGAAGGTGCAACGGGGTGAGTTCATTGCCATCGTCGGCCCCTCAGGCTGTGGCAAGTCCACCTTCATGAAGCTGACCACCGGGCTCAAAAAACCCAGCATGGGACGCATCCAGGTGGATGGCCAACCCGTCAATGGCCCGCTGAAAATTTCGGGCATGGCCTTCCAGGCGCCGTCGTTGCTGCCTTGGCGCACCACGCTCGACAACGTGCTGCTGCCGCTGGAGATCGTGGAACCCTACCGCCAGCAGTTCAAGGACCGGCGCAAGGAATTCGAGGACCGCGCCAAGAAGCTGCTGACCACCGTGGGCCTGGGTGGCATGGAAAACAAGTTTCCGTGGGAGCTGTCGGGCGGCATGCAGCAACGCGCCAGCATCTGCCGCGCCCTCATCCACGAACCCAAGATGCTGTTGCTCGATGAGCCCTTCGGCGCGCTCGACGCCTTCACGCGCGAGGAGCTGTGGTGCACGCTGCGCGATCTGTGGCAGGAGCAGCGTTTCAACGTCATCTTGGTCACGCACGACCTGCGCGAATCGGTGTTTCTGGCCGACACGGTGTACGTGATGAGCAAGAGCCCGGGCCGCTTTGTGGTGCGCCGCGAGATCGACTTGCCGCGCCCGCGCGATCTGGAAACGACGTACACGCCTGAGTTCACCAACATCGTCCACGAGCTGCGCGGGCACATCGGTGCCATGCGCAAGTCCGGCGCCGTGATCAACCAGTGAAGACCACCCCATGAAAAGAAAACAGATCGAACGCTGGTCCCCCCTGCTGCTGCTGCTCGCCATCGTGGTGGTGTGGGAGGTGATCTGCAGCGGATTCGGCGTCTCCGAATTCATTTTCCCCAGCCCCAGCCGCATCTGGGCACAAACGCTGGAACACAGCACCACCATAGCGGGCCACGCCTGGCGCACCTTCTGGGTGACCATGGTGGGTTTTGGCATCGCCATCGTGGTGGGCGTGCTGCTGGGTTTCCTCATCGGCAGTTCGCGCCTGGCCTACGCGGCGGTGTACCCGCTCATGACCGCCTTCAACGCCCTGCCCAAAGCGGCCTTTGTGCCCATCCTGGTGGTGTGGTTCGGCATCGGCATCGGCCCGGCCATCCTCACGGCTTTTCTCATCAGCTTCTTCCCCATCATGGTCAACATCGCCACCGGCCTGGCGACATTGGAGCCTGAGTTGGAGGATGTGCTGCGCGTGCTCGGCGCCAAGCGCTGGGACGTGCTGATCAAGGTCGGTTTGCCTCGCTCCCTGCCCTACTTCTACGGCTCGCTCAAGGTTGCCATCACCCTGGCTTTTGTCGGCACCACGGTGTCTGAAATGACCGCCGCCAACGAAGGCATCGGCTACCTGCTGATCTCGGCCGGCTCGTCCATGCAGATGGGCCTGGCGTTCAGCGGCCTGCTGGTGGTGGGCGCCATGGCCATGGCCATGTACGAGCTGTTCAGCTTCGTTGAAAAGCACACCACGGCCTGGGCGCATCGCGGCAGCCAGAATGCTTGAGCCCCACGCTCCACCGCTGCGCGGGTCGCTGCCCCCGAGGGGCGCGGCCTTGCTTGGGGCGGCCCGGCGCGGCGGCCAGAATGTTTGAGCCCCACGCTCCACCGCTGCACGGGTCGCTGCCCCCGAGGGGCGCGGCCTTGCTTGGGGCGGCCCGGCGCGGCGGCCAGAACACATGACACCACAACAAGCGATCAAGCACCTGCGCCACGCGAACGCCGTGGCACGGCGCGCCCGCGATGCCATGGGCAAACACCCCTTCGGCGCCATCCTGGTGGCGCCCGATGGCGAAACGGTGCTGGCCGAGCAAGGCAATGTGGACACCGTCAACCACGCCGAAGCGGTGTTGGCGCGCACCGCCGTGTTGAACCACCCGGCCGAGTACCTGTGGCGC
>DASUIK010000157.1:0-4249 GCA_036279795.1 Burkholderiaceae bacterium
CTCTGGGATGTCCGCACGTTTGCTGGCCTGGTTCACCGCAGGCCTGCTGTTGTTCAATTTTCCCTTGCTGGGGCTGTGGGACAGCGACGCCGTGTGGTGGGGCCTGCCGGTGTTTCCGCTGGCCACGTTCCTGATCTGGGGTGGGCTGATCGCCGGTGTGGCCTGCATGCTGGAGCGCGCTGACGGCGGCGACACGGAGCCCTGATGTCGCCAGCACTGGTCGTCGCAGCCTCGTTTGCCTACCTGCTTGTGTTGGTGTTGGTGGCCCACCAGGGGGACCGGCTGGCCGCGCGCGGGCGCTCGCTGATCGCCAACCCCTGGACCTACGCCCTGTCCATGGCGGTGTACTGCAGCGCCTGGACCTACTTTGGCAGCGTGGGGCGCGCTGCCACGGGCGGGGTGTGGTTCCTGCCCATCTACCTGGGCCCCACGCTGGCGATGGTGCTGGGCTGGCTGGTGTTGCGCAAGATCCTTCGCATCGCCAAAACCTATCGCATCTCCTCCATCGCCGATTTCATCGGCAGCCGCTACGGCAAAAGTGCGTGGCTGGCTGCCCTGGTGACGCTGATCGCGCTGGTGGGCGTCATCCCCTACATCGCTCTGCAGCTCAAGGCCATCTCGGCCGGCTACGCGCTGCTGACCACAGGACACGCCAGCACCACCGCCTCGCACTGGAGCCGCGACAGCACCTTCTACATCGCACTGGCTTTGGCCGGCTTCACCATGCTGTTTGGCGCACGCCACCTGGACAACACGGAACGCCACGAGGGCCTGGTGGCGGCCATCGCCTTTGAGTCGCTGATCAAGCTGGCGGCCTTTCTGGCCGTTGGCCTGTTTGTGGTGTACGGCTTGTTCGATGGCCTGCAAGACCTGTTCGCGCGTGCGCAGGCCGTGCCCGACATTGCCCGGCTGCTGCGCTTGGAACAGGGTGCTCCGTTTGCTTGGAGCCAATGGTTCGCGCTGTTGCTGCTGTCCATGTTGTCGGTGCTGATGCTGCCGCGACAGTTCCAGGTGATGGTGGTGGAAAACGTGCACGAGCAGCACCTGCGGCGCGCGGCCTGGGTGTTTCCCTTGTACCTGCTGCTGATCAATGTCTTCGTGTTGCCCATCGCCGTGGGCGGCCTGCTGCACTTTGGCTCGGCCACGGGGGCCGAAAACTTCGTCATTTCGCTGCCCTTGGCGGCCGGGCAGTCTGCGCTGGCGCTGTTGGTGTTCATCGGTGGCTTGTCTGCCGCCACGGGCATGGTCATCGTCGAGGCCATTGCTGTATCCACCATGGTTTGCAACGAACTGGTGCTGCCCTGGTTGCTGCGCGGCGGCCGTTGGGACCGTGGCGATGGGGCCAGCCTGGGCCGGGTGCTGTTGGGCATACGCCGTGCCGCCATCCTGGCCTTGCTGTTGTTGGGCTACGCCTACTTCCACGTGGCGGGCGAAGCCTACGCGCTGGTCAGCATTGGGCTCATCAGTTTTGCCGCAGTGGCGCAGTTTGCGCCGGCGCTTCTGGGCGGCCTGTACTGGAAAGGTGGTACCCAGCGCGGAGCCTTCTGGGGCCTGCTGGCTGGCTTCGTGCTGTGGGGCTACACCCTGATGCTGCCGTCCATTGCCAAGTCAGGCTGGGTGGACGACGGCTTCATCCGCACGGGCCTGTGGGGCGTGGCGCTGCTGCGACCTGAGCAACTGCTGGGTCTGCAGGGCCTGGACAACCTCACGCACGCGCTGTTTTGGAGCCTGCTGCTCAACACCGGGGTGTTTGTGGGCGTGTCCTTGTGGCGGCCGCCCTCGGGCCAGGAGGCCAGCCAGGCCTTGCTCTTCGTGGACGTTTTCCGGCGCAGTGCCAGCCACGGCCCGGTCTTCTGGCAAGGCCGCGTGCGGGTGGCCGAACTGCGCCGCTTGTGCCAACGTTTCCTGGGCAGCGATCCGCCGGCTTCCCTGTGGCGTGCTGCTGGCACGGCATCGGCTTCCCAGGCCGAAGCGCGCTTGGTGCAATGGGTGGAAACTCAGCTTGCCGGTGTGGTGGGCAGCGCATCGGCAAGGGCGCTGGTGGCCTCGGTGGCGGACGAAGTGCCCCTGTCGCCCGAAGACGTGCTGCGCATCGTGTACGAAAGCTCGCGCTTGCGGGAAGCGAACGAGCAGCTCAAGAGCCTGGACCGGCTGAAGGATGATTTCATGTCGTCCGTGACCCATGAGCTGCGCACGCCGCTCACCTCCATTCGTGCGCTGGCCGAGCTGATGCGTGACGACGCCGACATGGCCGAAGCGCAGCGTCAGCAATTCGTGGCCATCATCGTGAGCGAAACCGAACGGCTTTCTCGCCTGGTGAACCAGGTGCTGGACCTGGCCAAGATCGAGTCGGGTCACGCCGACTGGCACAACAGCCACGTGGACCTGCGTGCCTTGGCGGAGCAGGCTGCCGCCACCACGGCCGAGCTGTTCCGCGAGCGCCAATGCCAGCTCACCCTCGACCTGCCGGCCGCGGTGCCTGCCGTGCTCGCCGATGCCGACCGCCTGACCCAGGTGCTGCTCAACCTCCTGTCCAACGCCGCCAAGTTCGTGCCGGTGCCAGGTGGGCGGGTGGTGCTCCGCCTCGTCGCGGGCGACAACAGCCTGACCGTGTGTGTGCAAGACAACGGACCAGGCGTGCCGGCCGCTCAGCACGCGCTCATCTTCGAGAAATTCCGCCAGGGAGGCGACAGCGCCCACCGCCCCCAGGGCACGGGCCTGGGACTGCCCATCAGCCGGCAGATCATTGAACATTTCGGGGGGCGACTCTGGTTGGAGCCGAGCGCTGCAGGTGCCTGTTTTTGCTTCAGCCTGCCGTGTGCCCGCATCCCCGCAGAAGGAGACCTTTCATGAGCCACCCGCACACACTTCTGATCGCGGACGACGAACCCAACATCGTGATTTCGCTGGAATATCTGCTCAAGCGCGAGGGCTATCGGGTGCTGGTGGCCCGCGACGGACAGGAGGCGCTTGACACCATCGTCCGCGAACACCCGGACCTGGTGCTTCTCGACGTGATGATGCCGCACAAGACCGGCTTCGAGGTCTGCCAGGCCGTCCGCGCCAGCCCGGGCGTGGAGGCCACGCCCATCCTCATGCTGACGGCGCGTGGCCGCGAAACCGACGTGGCCAAAGGCCTGGCACTGGGCGCCAATGCCTACATGACCAAACCGTTTTCCACCCGCGAGCTGGTGCAGAAAGTGGCTGAGATGCTGGGTGTGACCGGATGAGGGCAGCACAAAGCCTCTGGCTGGGGGTGGCCGCCGGCGTGTTGGCGCTGGGGGCGTGGCTGGTGCTCACGCTGGGCCTGGTGTGGGCCACGCTGGCGCCGGAGGAGCAGGCGCAGGTGGCTGCGGTGGTGTCGTCGCGTGTGCCGCTGCTGGTGATGGCCTGGGTGTTCGCCGCCATCGCCTGGTGGGCTTTTTGGCAGTGGCTGCATGGGCGCCACATCGGCGTGCCCCAACGGCTGGCCGAGCGGGTGCGGGGCATGTTGAACACGGCGGCAAACACGCGCCTGCCGCTGGCCAATGAGGCGGGTGCGGCCGAGCTGGCCCGCGCCATCAACGATCTGGCCGACCAGCGCGATGCCTTGCGCCGTGATGTGGCGACGCAGATCGAACAAGCCAGCCAGAACATCCAGCAGGAGAAGAACCGGCTGGCCGCGTTGATGGCCGAACTCACCCAGAGCGTGGTGGTGTGCAACCTGGATGGTCGCATCTTGCTCTACAACCAGCGCGCCCGGCTGCAGTGCCGCGTCTTGTCGGTGGCGCCCACCCTGGCCGATGGCGCCGAACTGATGGGCATTGGCCGCTCCATTTATGGCGTGTTCGACCGCGAACTGGTGGGCCACGCGCTGGAGCACATCCAGACACGCCGCGCGCGTGGCGCAAGCCAGCCGTCTGCCCAGTTCATCACCACCACCCGTTCCGGACAGCTGATCAAGGTCCACATGGCGCCGGTGGGGCAGGTGGGACAGGACAGTCCGCAGGGGCCGCTGGCGGGTTTTGTGCTCATGCTGGACAACGTCACGCGCCAGTTCGAGGAAGAGGCCGAACGCGACCAGATGCTGCAGAGCCTCACCGACGGCAGCCGTTCCGCCTTGGCCAACATCCAGGCGGCGGTGGACATGCTGGGCTTTGATGACCTGGAGCCCGCCATGCGCGAACGCTTTCTGGCGGTGGTGCGCGATGAGGTGGGCACCATGACGCGCCGCTTGAACGACAGCGCCAAACGCGCGGCCCAAGGCCTC
>DASUIK010000158.1:0-7066 GCA_036279795.1 Burkholderiaceae bacterium
CAGCGTCGGGGCGGCGCTCATGGCAAGGGAATCAGACGTCGGAGAGTTGGTAGAAGTGGCGCAGGCCGTCCCAGGCTTGTTGGGGGTCGTCCACGTAATGGAACAGCTTGAGGTCGGCTTCCGAGATCGTGCCTTCTTCGACCAGCACATCGAAGTTGACCAGCCGCTTCCAGAAATCGCTGCCGAAAAGGAAGATGGGCACGGGCTTGGCCTTGCCACATTGCACCAGTGTGAGCACCTCAAACAACTCGTCCAGCGTGCCAAAGCCGCCGGGGAAGGCCAGCAAGGCCTTGGCGCGCATCAGGAAGTGCATTTTGCGCAGCGCGAAGTAGTGGAACTTGAAGCTGAGCTCGGGCGTGACGTAGGGATTGGCCTGTTGCTCGTGGGGCAGGGCGATGTTCAGGCCCACGGTGGGGGCGCCCACATCGTGTGCGCCACGGTTGGCCGCTTCCATGATGCCGGGGCCACCGCCGGTGCAGATGTAGAGCTGGTCTTGCACCGAGCAGCGCTGGCTGTACTGCGCCACCAAGCGCGAAAAAACGCGCGCGTGTTCGTAGTAGGCGGCGTTGCGCACGGCGGTTTGTGCCTTGCGGATGGCCTGAGCATCGCCACCGCGCTGCGCGTGCTCCAGCTCGCGTTGTGCTTCTTCAGGCGAACGGAAACGCGCGCTGCCAAACACCACCACGGTGTTGTGGATGCCGCGCGCGATCTGCTCCAGATCCGGCTTGAGCATCTCGAGCTGGAAACGGATGCCACGGGTCTCTCGGCGCAACAGGAATTCGGGGTCGGCGAACGCGAGGCGATAGGCATCGGCCTTCAGAGGCAGGCCCTGGTCTGAGTGGGCTTGCAGTTCGGCCCAGGCGTCGGCCAAGCGGGTTTCGCTGAGGTTTTGTGTGGTTTCCATGTGATGACTTTAGCAAGGCACGGCGGCCGGCCGCAGGGCGCAGAAACAAAAAGGGCTCCACAAGGGAGCCCATCTGCCAAGCGGCTGGAATCAGACGCGCTTGCGGTATTCGCCGGTGCGGGTGTCGATTTCGATCTTGTCGCCTTGCGACACGAACAGAGGCACAGCGACTTCGAAGTCGGTGGCGATTTTGGCCGGCTTGAGCACCTTGCCCGAGGTGTCACCCTTGACGGCGGGTTCGGTCCAAGTGATTTCACGCACCACACTGGTGGGCAGTTCCACCGAGATGGCCTTGCCTTCGTAGAACACCACTTCCACGGACATGCCGTCTTCGAGGTAGTTCAGGGCGTCGCCCATGTTTTCGGCTTCGACTTCGTACTGGTTGTAGTCCGCGTCCATGAACACGTACATCGGGTCGGCGAAGTAGGAGTAGGTGCACTCCTTGTGTTCCAGGATGATCTGGTCCATCTTGTCGTCGGCCTTGAACACCACTTCGGTGCCGATGTTGCCGAGCAGGCCCTTGAGCTTCATGCGCACGGTGGCAGCGCCACGGCCGCCACGGGCGTATTCGGTTTTCAGGACGATCATCGGGTCCTTGCCGTGCATGATGACGTTGCCGGCGCGGATTTCTTGAGCGATTTTCATGGTGGGTCTGGCTGTTGAAGCGGGGGTTGCGCCGCTGCTGGAGGCGTCCACCCCATGCGGGGCCTTCAGCGGAATGGTGGGCGGCAGGACTTGCGATCAACCCGCAGCAGCTGGTGTTCTTGAGCCACCCTGGCCGGTTGCGGCGCCTGACCGGCCAGCCCCCGAGGGCCGGCAACCGAGCTGTCGCCGTTCGCAAAACCCAGGATTTTACCCAAGATTGACGACGCCCAGCGCATGCAGGCGCTGAATCTCGTCCGGCGGCAGACCCAGGGCCGCCAGGATCTCGCCCGTGTGTTGTCCGTGCCGGGGCGCGGGGGCCAGGGCGGCGCCGGGCATGCCGTCGGCCAGGTAGCCGGCGCCAAAATCGCACACCGTGCCGCCGGGATAGGCGGTGTGGCGCTGTGGCAGGGTCATGCGCGCTGTGGTGGTGACGGTGGCCAGCGTCTCAGACAGCGTTCGCACCGGTGCACAGGGCACGGCACGGGCCGACAGCGCGGCTTCCAGGGGCGCCAAAGGCAGGCGCCGCATGGCACAGGCCAGTCGGTTGTGCAGTTCGCTTGCGTCGCGGGCCGCCACAAAACCGCTGGCCTTGGTGGCGGGCTGGTCGATCAGCACCGGGTCGTCTGGCAGGGCGGGCAAGTCCAGCACATCGCACAAAGCGCGGAACTGCGTCGGCGTGTTCGCGGCGGTGGACAGCCAGCCGTCGGCGCAGGCAAAGGTGGCCGCCCCGGGGCTGCCGGTGAAGCCTCGGTTGCCCACCCGGGGCGAGTCTTCACCGCTGTGGGCTACCTTGGCCACCTCCGGCCACATCAGTTGCAGCGCGGCCTGTGCCATGGAGATGTCCAGGCGCGCGCCCTGGCCGGTGCGCAGGCGGCGCAACAAGGCCGTGGTGATGGCCTGGGCGGCCACCATGCCGGTGGCGGTGTCCACCACCGGAAACCCCACTTTCATCGGGTCTTGCGTGGCGTCGCCCTGCAGGCTGCTCATGCCCATGGCCGACTGCACCACGTGGTCGTAGGCCGGCCGGCCGGCCCACTCGCCCTGCTGGCCGAAGCCGGAAATGGAGGCGTAGACGATGTCGGGCCGGATTCGGGTCACGTCTTCAGGTCCCAGCCCCAGGCGGGCGGCCGCGCCGGGTCGGTAGTTTTCGATGAACACATCGCACTGCGCGATCAGGGCCTCAACGAGGGGCCGCGACTCCGGTCGTTTGAGGTCGATGGCCAGCGAGCGCTTGCCGCCATTGATGGCCGCAAAACCGACCGAAACGCCGGTGTCCAGCACCTGGCCGGGCCGCCCGTGCCGCAGCACATCGCCCCGTTTCGTGGGTTCGACCTTGATCACCTCCGCGCCTTCCAACGCCAGGTAGTGCGAGGCCGTGGGGCCGGCGATCACGTGCGAGAGGTCCAGCACCTTGATACCGGCGAGAGCGTTCATGGACATGTGTGGCCTCCCGCCGGGCCGCCCCAAGGGAGGTCAGCCCCCTCGGGAGGCAGCGAAAACACGAAGTGATGAGCGTGGGGGCACATCGTCAGTCTGCTTTCACGCCGGCCAGTTGGATGACCTTGGCCCATTTGCTTGTTTCGGCTTTCATGAAGGCCAGAAACGCCGCTGGCGATTCGGAGGTTTCGACGCTGGACCCACTGCTGAGGTAATGCGCTTGCAACTCCGGGTCCTGCATGGCTTTGCGCGTGGCCACAAACAGTTGCTGCACCACGTCGGCCGGTGTGTGGGCGGGCACCCACAGGCCACCCCAGGCCTCTTGCACCATCAGGTCGTCGTTGTAGAGCTCCTTCAGCGTGGGCACGTCGGGCAGGGAGGCCAGGCGTTTGGCACCAGACACCGCCAGCGCACGCGCCTTGCCCGACTTCACATGGGGCACCGCGGTGCCGGCGATGGGGAAGGCGAACTGGATTTGTTTGCCCAACAACGCGGGCATCAGCTCCACCGAGCCCCGGTAGGGCACGTGGATGGCGTCGAGCTTGAGCTGGCTGGCAAAGGTGGCCCCCGCGAGGTGTGCGGCGGTGCCGATGCCGCCCGAGCCGTAGTTCAGTTGGCCAGGGCGGCTGCGGATGAAGGCCTCCAGCTCTTTGGCGGTCTGGATGGGCGAATCGGCCGGCACCACCAGCACCGTGGGTGAACTGCTGGTTTGTGTCACGGGGATGAAGGTGGCCACGGGGTCGAACTGGGCCTGGGGGCGCAGGATTTTCTGCACCACCTGCGACACCGAGCCCGCCAGCAGCGTGTAGCCATCGGGCGGGGCCTGGGTCACCACTTCGGCGGCCAGGATGCCCGCCGCGCCCACCCGGTTTTCCACCACCACATTGCCGTTGAGGGTGGCACCCAGCTTGGTGGCCAGGCGGCGGGTTTCGATGTCCGGGCCCCCGCCGGCCGCAAACGGCACGACGATCTTGACCGGGCGGCTGGGGTAGGCCTGTGCGGCCACTTGCTGGGCCGACAGCACGCCGAGCAGGCACAGGCTGCTGAAGGCCAGTTGTTTGAGCAAGCGCATGGGATGTCTCCGTTGTTGTGTGGTGCCGTGGGGAACGGTGTGAGGAAATCTAAACTGCTGATCCATCAAAAACAAATACCAAATCGCTATGGAGATATCACAAAGTGAAATGGTTGAGGCACTCAACCAGCGCCTCGAACGCCTCAAGATCCGGCACCTGCGCTTGCTCGACCAGGTGGCCAGACGCGGCTCGCTCAGCGCGGCCGCCAGCGCGTTGGGCATCAGCCAGCCGGGTGCCACCAAGCTGTTGCACGAGCTGGAGGCTGCGCTGGGCGAGACCTTGCTGGAGCGCAGCGCGCGGGGCGGGCAGCTCAGTGCCCAGGGCCGCTTGGTGCTCGAACGGCTGCGGGTGGCCCTGGGCGCCATGGACGCCACCGCCACCGCGCTGGTGCAGGGGGCCGACTTGCCTTTGTTGCGAGTGGGCTTGTTGCCGCTGGTGGGCATCGAGGCCTTGGGGCGTGTGGTGCAGGACCTGATGGCCCGCACCCAACTGCCTCGGCTGCAATTGCAGTTGGGCACGGTGGACCAGTTGGTGCAGTGGCTGCGCGACAGCGAGGTGGACTGCGTGGTGGGCGTGTTGGGTGGCGACCTGACGCCACAGGCTTTGGCTCCGTTCGAGATCACGCCGCTGTGGCAACAGTCCACCGTGGTGGTGGCCGCGCGCGACCACCCGTTGGCGCAGCGTCGGCGCGTGCCGCTGACCGAACTGCAGGGCGCCGATTGGGTGCTCATGCCCCAGCGCAGCGCGAGCCGCAAGGCCTTCGACCGCGCATTCCTGGCGGCGGGGCTGGTGCCGCCGAGTGCACGCATCGAGACCGAGTCCTTCTACATCGCCTTGGGGCTGGTGGCGCACACCCGTCTGCTGGCCGTGGTGCCCATGGGCGCCTACCGGCAGCAGGCTGCGTTGGTGCGCCGGGTGGCGATGGTGCCGGCTTTTGTGCCTTCCACCGTGGTCATGCTCACCCCCAAGGGTGTGGCGCCGGAGCTGCCGGTGGTGTCGCTGTGGCGCGAAGCGTTTGTGCGCGCCGCCGCATCAGAGGCGGCTCACCTGAGCGATCAGTTGTGACACCAGGTCGTCCTGGGCCAGCAGCGTGTGCCGCGCGCGCCGCACGGTGTCCGTCCAGGTGCGGGCATCGTGATGGGGCAGCCGGGCAGGCGTGTCGGCGTTCCAGAACAGGTGTTGTGCCCGCATGTCGGCCGGCGCTTTCAGCCAGTCCAGAAAGGCTTGGAGCTTGGCGTGGTGGGCACCGTCCTCCTGCGGGTAGATGTGCCAGACCAGTGGCCGGCCGGCCCACAGCGCGCGCACCAGCGAGTCTTCGCCGCGCACCATGTTCAGGTCGCTGGCCCACAGCACGTGGTCGAACTCGGTCTGACTGCAATGTGGGCGCCAGGTGAGGCTCAATGGCCCATGCTGGGTGCCGTCGCCCAGGTGTTGGCGCACGGCGGCCGTCGGCCGGCCGGGGGCGACCAACAGGTGTGTGGGCGCGCTGTCGGGCTGGCGCAGGTGGTCCAGCCAGACGCCGAGGTTGACGGGCTCGTAGCAGAACAGGCTGATGACCTGCTCACCCGCCCAGCCCGGCGCGTGGGTTTGGAGCCACGTGCCGCGATCGAAGCGGGCTTGCCGCACTTGCAGGTCGTCTTCGCGCAGCAGTCCACCGGTGGCTGACGTGAAGCCAGGGTAGAAGAAAAGTTTGGTGCGCCCCGCCAGCGGGCCACGCATCACGGGCGAGGGCAGGCCGTGCATGCGTTCCACATAGGCTTCGGCGCTGAGGTATTCCAGGTTGATCCACGGTCCTGGTTGGGGCGCCACGGCCAGCACCCACGCGTCTGGGATGTCGCAGCCAAAGGCTTCGACCAGCACGTCGCCGGGTGGCAGGCCGTTGGGGGGCTCGCCGTGCCAGTGCCGCACGTCCACGCCCTCCGAACCACGGGGGACCATCCAGGCCAGCGCGGAGGCATCGTCCACCCACAGCCGCACACGGTGGCCACGCTCGGCCAGTTGGGCGGACAAGCGCCAGCACACGCCCAAGTCGCCGTGGTTGTCGATCACGTTGCAAAACACATCCCAAAGCAGCGAAGGCATGGCGCGCATTGTCCACAATAGCGCCCATGTCCGATGTGCTCCCCGATCCCGAACCCACCGCCGCCCACAGCGACGCTTTGCTGGCCGAGGTGGCCGCCTTGCCGGCGCTGCCAGGTGTCTACCGCTACTTCGACGCGGGCGGCGGCCTGCTCTATGTGGGCAAGGCGCGCAACCTCAAGAAGCGCGTCAGCAGCTATTTCCAGAAGAACCACGACGGCACGCGCATCGGGCACATGGTCAGCAAGATCGTGCGCATGGAGACCACGGTGGTGCGCTCCGAGGCCGAGGCGCTGCTGCTGGAAAACAACCTCATCAAGACGCTGAACCCGCGCTTCAACATCCTGTTCCGGGACGACAAGAGCTACCCCTACCTGCGCCTGAGCGGGCGCTGGCCGGCGCGCGGGCCACAAGATGGCCGCGCCCACCCAGGCGACTACCCGCGCATGAGTTACTACCGGGGGGCGGTGGACAAAAAGCACCAGTACTTCGGCCCGTACCCCAGCGCGTGGGCGGTGAAGGAGTCCATCCAACTGCTGCAAAAGGTGTTTCGGCTGCGCACTTGCGAAGACACGGTGTTCAACAACCGCACCCGGCCCTGCCTGCTGTACCAGATCAAGCGTTGCACGGGGCCCTGTGTGAACCTTGTCACGCCCGCGCAGTACGAGGAAACTGTGCGCCACGCGGCGGCGTTTCTGCTGGGTGAAACCCAATCGGTGCTGGACGAACTGCAGGCCCGCATGATGGGCCACGCCAACCGGCTGGAGTTCGAGCAGGCGGCCGAGATCCGTAACCAGATGACGGCGCTGTCGCGTGTGCTGCACCAGCAGGCCATGGACAACGTCTCGGACAAGGACGTGGACGTGCTGGCCGTGAAGGTGCTGGGCGGCCGCGCCTGTGTGAACCTGGCCATGGTGCGCGGTGGGCG